>JBDTCM010000236.1:0-6006 GCA_039923575.1 Chthoniobacterales bacterium | reverse complement strand
TGATGAAAATTTACCTGCATGCGAGCGAGCCGATCGATACCGTCGGCGCCTTCTATCGCGCCCTCCGCGTCGGGCACATCCCCTCGTGGGTGGTCGCGATCATTTTTGTGGGAACGCTTGTGAGCGTGATTGGAATCGCGGTTTACGTCGGGCGGAAAACCTCTGGAGAAATCTCCGAGTTTGGGAGCCATCGTTCGCTCTGGCGGATTTGAACGAGCTGTAAGTCTTAAGCTTTAAGTTTTAAGACCAGAAATTGATGCGACCTGTTGAAACGGTTCTGCTGCTCTTAAAGCTTAACACTTAAAACTTAAAAGTATTCGTCGATGACTGAAGGGGCCGCTTTCACCCGCTTAATCGAGATCGTGGCCCAACTGCGCGCGCCGGACGGCTGCCCGTGGGATCGCGAGCAGACCCATGAGTCGTTAGTCCCGAATCTGCTCGAGGAGGCCTACGAAGTGGCCGACGCGATCCGGACCAACAACGGTGCGCATTTGCGGGAAGAACTGGGCGACCTTCTCCTGCAAGTGGTGCTGCACGCGCAGATCGCGAGCGAAGACGGTACCTTCACGGTCGAGGAAGTGGCGCGGGAGATCGGCGAAAAGCTCGTCCGGCGACACCCGCATGTCTTCGGCGAGAGCGAGGCGCGGGATACCGGGGCGGTCCTGAAACAATGGGACGCGATCAAGCGCGCGGAAAAAAACTCCGGCGATGCTTCCTATTTCAGCGGCCTGACGAGGGCTTTGCCCGCACTCATGCTCGCCCAGAAAACGCAGACGAAAGCGGCCTGGGTCGGGTTCGATTGGAGCGAGCTCAAGGATGTTGTCGCGAAGGTGGAGGAAGAGCTGGGCGAAGTGAAAGAAGCGATCGCGGAGAAAAATCCGGACGCGATCGCCGAGGAGATGGGCGATCTGCTTTTTGCGGCCGTGAACCTGGCGCGGAAGAACAATCTCGACGCGGAAACGATCCTGGCCGCGTCGACGGAAAAGTTCATCACGCGTTTTCACGCGCTGGAACGCGAGTTGGAAAAAGAAGGGAAAAAACTCGGCGAAGTCGATCTCGCGGGGCTGGATGAGATTTGGGAGCGGTTGAAACGCTAACCTGTAGACGCCTGAGGCGCGGGGGAAAGCGTCGCTCGAGAACTGAGCTGCCAGCCACCCACAGATCCGCGTTTCGCAGCCTCCGGCTCGGAAGAGCTTACGGCTCGGAGAGAGCGAAACGTCTACAACCAGCCACCCACAGACCCGCGTTTCGCAAAGCGAAACGTCTACAACAGGCAGCGTTCGCATGACAAGCGGAGCGCTCTCCGCTAACCTCGCGAGCGCCGCATGGAAACCGAATACAAAGTCCGGCTCGAAATTTTCGAGGGCCCGCTCGATCTCCTCCTTTACCTGATCAAGCGCGACGAGCTCGACATTTACGACATCTCGCTCGAGCGGATCACGCAGCAATACCTTGAATATTTGCAGGCTTTCAAGGAGCTGAATATCGATGTCGCGGGCGAATTCGTGGTCATGGCGGCGAACCTCATTTACCTGAAAAGCCGCAGCCTCCTCCCCGCGGACCAGCAGCCGCCCGAGGAGGATGTCGATGAGGAAGATCCGCGCTGGGATTTGATCCGGCAGCTGATCGAATACAAAAAATTCAAGGAAGCGGCCGCGCACCTGCAAACGCGCGAGCTGGAGCAGCAGCGGATTTTCGCGCGCATCGGCAACGGCGTCGCGCCCGAGATCGCACCGTTGCATCTCGGCGAGGTCGGAATTTTTCAGCTGATCAACGCGTTCCAAAACGTGATCAAGCGCCTCGATGCGAAGGACGATTTGCGCGAGATGTTCGGCGAGAATTTTACCGTTTCGGATAAGATTGATCGCATCCTGCAAAGCCTGGCGGGCGGTGTCTCCGTCCGTTTCACGGAGCTGTTCGCGCAGATGGCGTCGCGGATCGAGATCGTCGTCACCTTCCTGGCGTTGCTCGAACTCATCCGGTTGAAGCAGGTGCGCGCGATCCAGAGCGACGAGTTCGACGAGATCGAGATCGCGCCGGTGGCCGGGTAATGCCGCGGATTTTGATTGCCGGCTGCGGCTACGTCGGTGCCGCGACGGCCGATTTGTTTCACGGCGCGGGATGGGAGGTGGAAGGCTGGACGCAGTCAGGGCAGGGAGCGGGCAAGCCGTACCCAATCCGCGCGGTCAATATTTCCGATCGCGCGGCGGTAGCAGCGACGGCGAGCGCGTTCGATGCTGTCATTCATTGCGCCAGCTCGGGCGGAGGCGGAGCGGAAAGCTATCGGCGGATCTACTTGGAAGGCGCGCGAAATCTCCTCGCCGAACTGCGGCCGCGCACTTTCCTCTACACCAGCAGCACGTCGGTCTACGCGCAGACGGCCGGAGAATGGGTGGACGAAGAGAGCGCGGCCGAGCCGGCGCATGAAACCGGCCGCATCCTACGCGAGACTGAAGAACTCGTCAGGGAAAACGGCGGCCTGGTCGCGCGACTCGCCGGCATTTACGGCCCGGGCCGCTCCGCGCTCCTGCGAAAATTTCTTGCCGGTGAAGCCCGGATCGAGGAGAGGGAGCCGCGCTACCTGAACCATGTCCACCGCGACGATATCGCCGCGGCGCTTCTGCACCTCGTCACTACACCTAACGACTCACAAATCGTAAACGTGACCGACGACCAGCCGCTCACCCAACGGCAATGCTACGAATGGCTGGCGGAAAAATTGTCGCGTCCGCTGCCGCCAACGATCGCACAGAGAGGAGAGCGGAAACGCGGCGCGAGCAACAAACGAGTCTCGAATCGCAGGCTGCGCGGGCTCGGCTGGCAACCGCAGTTTCCCAGTTTCCCGAGCGGGATGGAAAAATCCGTGCTGCCGGCCTACCCGGAATTGGGTGCCTGACGTTAGGCCGGAGCGACGTCGGACGAGACGGACGTTTGCGGCGCATCTTCGTTTTTGCACGCCCACCAAACGCTGGCGAGAACGGAACCGGTCGTAAGAAGAAAAGCAGAGATGGTAAGCATAACACTCGATTTGGTTAGCTTCTCTTTAGCAACGGCCGTGCCGAGGGTGTCTTACGAGGGAACGCGCAGCCCGTCACAGGCGGCGAGCGTCATGATCTGACACAGTTGTGTCGCGATTGTAGACGCTTCGCTCTCTCCGAGCCCGCTTCCTGCCCGTAAGGCATCCAGGCCGGAGGGTATGCTCTTCCGAGTCGGAGGCTGCGAAGCGCGGGTCCGCGGGTGGATCGCACGACGGACCGCAAATGGGGATCAGTGCCGCGCCTCCCAGAGGGAGGCGTCTACAATGGGAAGATCCGTTAGCCTGGTGTCGGCTCGATCAGCCCGAAATCGCCGCTCTTGCGCCGGTAGAGGACGTTGACGCGCGAGTTGCGCGCGTTCATGAAGACCATGAACTGACGCGACGACATCTCCAGTTGCAACACCGCTTCATCGACAAACATCGGTTTGACCGCGTAACGCTCCGTCCGCACGACAGCGTGCTCGTGGTGTTCGTGTTCCTCGACCGGTTCGGGATGGAGAATCTGTTCTTCGAGGTGGCGCACGTCTTCCTTGCGCGGGCGATGCCGGCGGAGCAGACGCGTCTTGTACTTGCGCATCTGGCGCGCGATCTTGTCCATGACGGCGTCGATCGCGGCGTAGAGATCGTTTGTTTCTTCCTGGGCCTCGATCGTGATGTGGTTCGAACAAATGAGCACAACCTCGGCCCAGTGGCGGTATTTCTCGACCCCGAGAATGACATGGGCCTCGATGATTTTCGGATAATCGAGGTGCAACCCCTCGATCTTGCGCGTGGCGTATTCGTTGATCGCATCGGTGATGGCGAGGTGGCGGCCGGTGACTTTGACGGTCGGGTTGGCGTTGGCGGTTTGCATGCGGCTCCTTTGGTTTACATCTGAAAGCGTTCGCCGAGGTAAAGCTGGCGGCTGATCGGGTCGTTGATCAGGAAATCCTTGGTCCCTTCACTGACGACGCGGCCTTCGTCGATGAGGTAGGCGCGATCCACGATCGAGAGCGTCTCGCGCACGTTGTGATCGGTGATGAGAATGGCGAGGCCGGATTTGCGCAGATTCACGACCAGTTGTTGCACATCGTAGACCGCAATCGGATCGACCCCGCTGAAGGGCTCGTCGAGCATGAGCAACTTGGGCCGGGTGACGAGCGAACGCGCGATCGTGAGACGACGCTTTTCGCCGCCGCTAAGCGTCAGGGCAGTGTTTTTCGCGATCCGCTCGATGCCGAACTGGTGCAGCAGTTCGTCACAACGATGGCGGCGCTCTTGTTTGCTCAACGACATCGTTTCGAGGATCGCCATGATGTTCTGCTCCACCGTCATTTTGCGGAAGATCGATTCCTCCTGCGGCAAATAGCCCATTCCGAGACGGGCGCGCTTGTACATCGGGTAATCGGTCACATCCGTGCCCGAAAAAATAACCCGCCCGCTGTTTGGCCTAACGAGACCGACAATCATGTAAAAGCTGGTCGTCTTGCCGGCGCCGTTCTTCCCGAGCAGGCCCACGATCTCGCCCTGGCCGACCTCGAGCTTGATCCCGTTCACGACCGCGCGGCCGCCGTAGATTTTGACCAGATCCTCGGTCACCAGGACTTCGGGATGTTCGTTAGGCGAAGCCACCCTTCGGGCGGCGGATTCGGCGGCAGGAGCGGGCGCGGTCGGGCTCATCAGGGTTTCTTTTTTTTCGGTGCAGGAGTGGGCGTCGGCGAGGGCGATCCCTTGCCGGCGGCGGCCGTGGCGTCCTGCCGGATCTCCGTCCGGCTGGGGCCGTGCGTGGTGAGTTGACCGTTTTGATTCAGGATCATGACCGTCTCGGGGCTGGTGGCGACGTGGGTGTCGAGGCCTTCCTGCACCCGCGGACTCCCGGTAAGCACAACGTTCCCATCGGAAGAAGTGTAAATCGCCTTCTCCGAAAGTCCGACCGCTTTCGACGGCGGCCCGCCTTTAGGGTCGGGTTTGTCGCGGACGACGCCGACGTTTCCTTCGGCGATCGCCTTTTCCAGGCCTTCGCCTTCCTGCTTGTGAATGAAAACCGTCAGCTTGTCCGATTGAATGTTAAAACGCGGATCGAAAACGCGCACGTGCCCGCTGAAGGTGCCGATCCGCTTCTCGGTGTTGAAGGTCGCTTCATCTGCATAGATTTGCGTGGTGATGGGCTGACCCTTGGCGTCGGTCGCGGCGAGGATGGGCGTGCTGGTCGCGACCTGCGCGACGGAACGCGCGGCCATAGTGATGAGGCAAAGAAAAGCTGTCGCAAAAATCCGTTTCATGGCTTCGCGGCGGCGCCGGCAATTTCCTTCTGGTTAAAAATCGTCATCTTCACATTGCCGGTCAGGGTACCCTGGTGGCTCACGGTGTTGAACTGCATCGTATCACCCGCGATCTCGAAATCAGCGCGCTTGATATTAGTCCGTTTTTTGGAATCGATCACGCGCGTCTCGAGATTGAGCACCGCATCCGCCATATCGATGTTAAAATCGGGTTTCTCGTTCTTGTCGAAAGTGAGCATCTTCAGGTTCGTGAAATGGACATGATTTTCATCGATGCGCGAGGCCGTGGCGGCCTCGAAACGGCCGAGGAGATGTCCTTCGGTATCGTAATTCGGGAGGACCAATCCCTTGGCTTCGTGGCCGACGGTGAGCGGGATATTCTTCAACCCGAGATCCTCCTTGGCTGATTCCGGCGTCGGCGTCGGCACGCCCTTGCGATGTTTGCGATCGCCGGCCAGAGCCACGCAACTGCCGGCAAGGAACAAAACAAGGATACAGGAGCGCGCCCCGCGAACGCGGGCCCCGCTACGACACGGCAGCATGAATAGCTTTTAACATGCGCAAGTGCTTCGGCAAATCCTTTAGCGGAACTTGATTCGGCCCGTCGGAGAGGGCGCGGCTCGGATTCTCGTGCACTTCCATGAAAATGCCGTCGCAGCCGGCGGCGAGCGCGGCCCGGGCGAGGACCGGCGCGAGCGCGGCGTCGCC
>JBDTCM010000235.1:0-3755 GCA_039923575.1 Chthoniobacterales bacterium | reverse complement strand
TGTCCGCACCAGCTATTGCCGAAACCTTCATGCCAAGTGCTACCTCAATGAAGAGCTCTGCCTCGTCACCAGCCTCAACCTTTTCGATTTCAGCCAGGCCAAGAACAACGAAATGGGCATCCTGATTTCGCGCGCCGAGGACGCCGAGCTTTTCCAACACGCGGCCGACGAAGCCGAGCGCATCATCCGGGTGAGCGAAGAAGTGCGGATGAGTTTCGAGAAAGTGAAGCGGGTGAGCGAAGACAACGCGCCTAACGCCGACGAAGAACAGGAAGGCGTCGGCAAACTCAGCACTTCACGGCTGGCCAAGAAGCTCGGCCTCAAGACGCAGGAATTGACCGATCACCTCGTCCACCTCGGCGCGATCGAAATCAGCGGAGACCAGAAACAAATCACGCCGCTCGGCCGCCGACTCGGCGGAGAGCTGCGCGTGAGCGCGCGCTTCGGTCCGTATTTTCTCTGGCCGGAAGCGTTGCCGCTGGCGAAGGCCTAATGAAACCCCGGAGGGACTCGCCGCAGCGAGTCCTGGACGCGCGGAAGCGCGTCCCTCCGCCTAACCCTCCGCTGATTCCGGAACGGCCTTTTCCGCAGCCTGGAAGCCGATCTTCGAATGGGTGCCGTCGCAAAACGGCTTCTCGGTTGAAGCGCCGCAGCGGCAGAGCGCCATCCGTTTCTCGACCGGATAGGTGTTGCCATCCGCGTCTTTCATTTCCACTTCGCCCTTCACGATGTAGGGACCGTTCGTGATGATGTCGATCGTTACGTCAGCCATACGCGCAGCTTCGCATTCCCCGATCAAAAAAGAAACCGCCGCTGTAGCCCGGGTCGGTGACTCCGGTCCCCGAAAGATCGCCGATTCCCTCAATTCCGCACCAAACCAGCCAAAAGCGCGCGCGGATTCCCCTCCGGGGAGCACGGAGTGCCACTCCGTCGTTGGCGGGAGTCTCCCGCCAACCGTGTCGCGCGAGCGAACCCACTGGAAAAAGTTCGCGAGCGGAGACTCCGCTCGCCCACGAGGTATCACCCTGTGCTCCCCAAGAACCCGATCGCGCCCCTACCCCGTTCGTCCTTCATCCCAGCACGGGAGACGCCCGCACACGACGAGCAGGCTGTGCGCTCCCTTAACGAGGGCTGAAGCGCAAAGCCTGGTGCAGACGCGGCGGCAGGACCGGCAGATGGCGCCGCTCGATCAGGAAAGTGTTGATGCCGGCCAGTTCCTTGAAGGTGTCGTTCTTGTTCACCGCCCCTTGCAGATAATGCTCGCCGCTGCTCCCGCCGGTGCCGACCCGGGTACCGATCATGCGCCGGACCATTTGCAGATGGCGATAGCGGAAGTTGCCCAGTTGTTCGTCAATCTCGATGAGTGAGTTGAGGAGAGCGAAAGGCAGGCGGAACAACGGCTCATCCCGGTAAAGCATGATAAAAAGAGCGGCCCGTAACGCCGTTGGCCGGAAGGCACCCCAGCCGCTCTGGAAAAAGATGTCGTCGAACCTCCCTAACAAATCGGATTTATCGTCCCGGTCGGAGAGGCTCTGCTCGTAGAGCGTGCGATAGCGACTCCAGAATGGTGCATACTCACTCGGTGCGGACTGATCGGGCGAATCCTTCCAGCCCTGCCAGAATTCCTCTTCGAAGAAGGGCATGCGCTCGAGCCAGTTTTCCGTCATTCGGAGCAGGCTCGGCTTCTTTTCGAACTCGCTGATCTCCGCGAAATCCTTTTCGTTGATCCCGCCAAACTGGGTGTGTTTGTAGTAGTCGGGCCGGAAACGGTTTTCCATTTCCAGACCTAACGCTGCTTCGATCTTGCGGAATTGTTTGCTCTGGAAACCGGAAGCGCCATGGAGCAATTCTCGGAAGTCGAGGAAGTCGAGCGGGGTCATGGTCTCAAGCACATCGACCTGGTGATTGAGCAGTTTCCAGATCTCGACCACGCGCTTCAGTCGATGCACGACCACATTCATGTCCGGGCCGTCGTCGTCCGCCTCCGGCTGGCTCAGCACTTCCTGGCAGGCCGTGATCTCGTGCAGGATCTCTTTGAACCAGAGCTCGTAGGCCTGGTGGATGATGATGAAGAGCATCTCATCGTGCGCGGTCACCTTGCCCTCGCGCAGGCTGAGCGGCTTTTGCAGCTCGAGCAGTTGCTCGATCTCGAGGTAATCCCCGTAGTATTGCGTCGCGCGCTCGTGATTGATTGGGCATTCCATCGTCGCAGTCTCGTGCATCGCGCGCCGCGGAGTCAATGGAGGTTGCGCTCCGTCTTTAGCCGTCCATTTTCGTTGATGGAAAATTTTCGCCGTGGCTGAGCCGGTCGCCCCAGCTGCGATGACCGGTCCTGCTCCCGGCCCGGGCCAAGGAGCGAAGAAAGTTCCGCTTTCGCCGTGGTTGTTTTGGTTGCTGGCGGTGGTGATCGGGCTCGTCGGCGGTTGCGGCGCGGTCGTCTTTCGCGGGATGATCGCCGTTTTCCACAACGTCTTTTTTCTCGGGAAATTTTCCTTTTTCTACGACTCCAGTGCGCACACCGCGCCGGGACCCTGGGGGCCGCTCATCATTCTCGTGCCGGTGCTGGGCGCGATCGGGGTGACCTGGCTGGTGCAAACTTTCGCGCCGGAAGCGCGCGGCCACGGCGTGCCGGAAGTGATGGACGCGATCTATTACAACAAGAGCATCATTCGACCGATCGTGGCGGTGATTAAATCGCTCGCCTCGGCTCTCTCGATCGGCAGCGGCGGATCGGTCGGGCGGGAAGGGCCGATCATTCAGATCGGTTCCGCCTTCGGCTCCGCCGTTGGGCAATGGCTGCGTCTCCCGGCGTGGCAGCGCACGACCCTGATCGCGGCCGGCGCCGGCGCGGGCATTGCGGCGACGTTCAATACCCCGATCGGCGGGGTCCTTTTCGCGGCCGAGCTGTTGCTGCACGAGATCAGCGTCTGGACGCTCGTGCCGGTCGTGATTTCCACCGCGAGTGCGAGCTATGTCGGGCGCCTTTTCTTCGGGCCCAATCCAGCTTTCGCCATCCCGGAATTGCGGATGGATTATTTTCATCTCACGCATCCACTCCTGCTCATCGCCTACGTCGGGCTTGGGCTCCTCATCGGCCTGGTCTCGGTCGTTTACATTCGCTCGATCTACGCCTTCGAAGATTTTTTCGATCACCGGATTCGCAACCCGTATCTCCGGCACATGAGCGGCATGCTCGTGCTCGGGGTTTTGATTTATCTGCTCATGCGACAGACCGGCCATTATCACGTCGAGGGTGTCGGCTACGCGACGATCCAGGGAGTTCTTTCCGGGACGCTCAATTCCTTTTGGCTGCTGCTGCTGCTCTTCGCGCTAAAACTGTTCGCCACTTCGCTCACGCTCGGGTCGGGCGCCTCGGGCGGCGTCTTTTCCCCGTCGCTTTTCCTCGGCGCCACCCTCGGGAGCGCCTATGGAATTCTGCTCCAACATCTCTTTCCGGGGGCGGAGATCAGCCCGCCCGCTTTTGCGGTCGTCGGCATGGCGGGGATCGTCGGCGGGGCCACCGGCGCTGCTATCACGGGGATCGTGATGATTTTCGAAATGACACTCGATTACGGCGTCGTCGTGCCGATGACGATCACGGTCGCGATCGCCTATGGCGTGCGAAAGATGCTTTCCAACGAAAGCATCTACACCCTGAAACTCGCCCGCCGCGGCCATCGCATGCCGAGCGCGATGCAGGCCAACATTCAATACATGAAACCGGCTCGCGAATTAAAACACGCCGAAGTCGTTAG
>JBDTCM010000234.1:0-7666 GCA_039923575.1 Chthoniobacterales bacterium | reverse complement strand
CCCCGCAGCCCTCCGGGAATTTTCCATCGCCGCGGCGACTTTACCTAACGAGCCGAACATCCTGATTTACATCGCGGGCGTCTATCGACGGCAGGGACGCTGGCATGATTCGATCGCCGCCTTCCGGCGCGCCCAGCAGCTCGATCCTCGTAACGTCCAGTTGATTGACCTGGCGGCCGCCAATTATCTTTTCGTGCGCGATTGGCCCGCCGCGACCGAGTGTTATAACCGCGCTCAGGAGATTGCGCCGGACTCGGTTTACGCCAGGATCGGTCTGGCTTACCTCGAAGTGTTTCGTGACAGCAATCCCACTGCGGCCGGGAAGATATTGCAAAGCGGTCCGGCCGAAATCGATCCCGACGGAAACGCGACCGAGGCCCGTTGGGGTTTTGCCATGTTGCAGCGGGATTATCCGGCCGCGGAAAAGATTTTGACGGATTTTCCTTTGGAAACCTTTCCTCGCGCCGAGGACGCTCCGAAAAAATCACTCTATCAGGGTCGCGTCGCGATGGCCCGCGGTGACTCTGAATCTGCGCAGCGCTATTTCGCCGCCGCCACGCCAGATATGGAAGCGTGGGTGCGGGCGCGGCCTGACCAGGCGTCGCGCCATGCTTCGCTCGGCGGGCTTTACGCCTATCAAGGCAGGAAAGAGGATGCGCTCCGTGAAAGTCTGCGAGCGGTGGAACTCGAGCCGGAGAGTCAAAATGCATTCCATGGCGCGATCATGGCAGCTAATTTGGCGGTGACCTACGCGCTCGTCGGAGAGGCCGACCAGGCTCTCGAATTGATCGAACGGCTCCTGGCAACCCCGGGTCCAGTCGGGTGCGTAAACACGACGGCGAATATTACCCTGGCCGATCTGCGCCTGCGCCCGGAGTGGGATGCACTGCGGAAAGATCCGCGTTTTCAGAAAATCCTCGCCGCGCCCGAGCCGAAAACGATTTATTAGAGGTTCGCCCCGGAATCGCTGGTCTCGGCCCGGCGTCAGCCAGGTAAGCGAACGTCGACTGCCGGCCGGCCCGTCGATGCCGGCTACAGGTTCGTTTTTCTGCAGCACGGCGTGTTCTTTCTCTTTGGAATGTGAGAGAGGAATACTAATCTGTGCTTAGCTCTCGGGAGAGCTCAACAGTCGTGAACCCGAAGCATTTCTTCGCCGAGTTGAAGCGAAGAAATGTTTACCGGGCGGCCGTCGCTTATGCCGTCGTTGCCTGGCTCCTGGTTCAGATCGCAACGCAGGTCTTCCCGTTTTTTGAAATCCCGAATTGGGCGACCAGACTGGTTGTTCTGACGTTGTTTCTCGCCTTCCCTCCGGTCCTGCTCTTTGCGTGGATCTTTGAGATCACTCCCGAGGGTCTGAAGCGCACGGAAGAGGTGGCGCCTGAGCAATCGATCACTCGCGGCACCGGGCGGAAGCTCGACTTTCTGGTGATCGGCGTGCTTCTGATGGTCATCGGGCTGCTCGTCTTCCAGCGCTATCACGCGAAAGACTTACACGCGCAGCCGAGTGTCGAGGAAAAGAGTATTGCGGTGCTGCCGTTTGAGAATCTGAGCGACGAAAAACAGAATGCCTATTTCGCCGATGGAGTGCAGGATGAAATCCTGACCGATCTGGCCAAGATCGCTCACCTAAAGGTGATCAGCCGCACGAGTGTGATGCAGTACCGCAGCGTCGCGCAGCGGAACCTGCGTGAGATCGGTCAGCAGTTAGAGGTTGCGCACGTCCTGGAAGGGACCGTGCAGCGCGCCTTAAATCGAGTGCGTGTGAACGCTCAATTGGTCGACGTGCGCACCGGCAGACAGCTCTGGGCCGAGCGCTATGATCGTCCGCTCGACGATGTGTTCGCCATCCAAGGCGAAATTGCTGAGGCCATCGCAACTCAGTTGCAGGCGGAGCTTTCGCCGAGCGAAAAAGCTGCGATCGAGAAGCCGCCCACCTCGGATCTGGACGCTTTCGATCTCTTCCTGCGCGCCCAAAACCTTTATGCAGACACTGCGGATCAAATCCAGGCGAGGGAAAAACTCCCGCAAGCGGCGCATCTGCTCGACGCAGCGGTCGGGCGCGACGCGGGTTTCACCGGAGCCTGGTGTCTCCTTGCCAGAGTGCATGGTGATATTTACTGGCAGGGATTCGATCACACCCCCGCCCGTCTTGATCTCGTGACCGCAGCCTTGCAATCGGCGTTACGTCTCCAACCCGATGGCGGCGAAGTCCACCTCGCCCTGGCCTCCTATTACTATCACGGATTCCGGGATTATAAGCGGGCCCGGAGCGAACTCGCGCGCGCGCGCCTTACCCTGCCGAACAATGCCGAGGTCTTCGAATACACCGGCTACATCGATCGCCGCGAGAGTCGTTGGGAAGAAGCAACCCACAACCTGCGGAACGCGCTCCAGCTCGATCCGCGTAATTTCGGAACCGTGCAACAGCTGGCCCTGGCCTGTGAGATACAGCACCGCTACGCCGACCAGGCGCGCATGTGCGAGCGCGCACTTTCCATCGTGCCAGGCGATCCCTACATGCTCATGACGCAAGCCCAGATCGCCTTCGCCGAGCGGGCCGACATCAAGCCCTTTCAAACAACGCTCGCCATGCTGATCGCCAAGGATCCAAAGCTCGCTCCGGACGTGGATGATCCCGATCACGCGCTTTGCGAACGAACCCCGGAAGCGGCGGCGCGCGCGCTGAAAAACTATCCGCGCGATGGAGTGGGAAACAACGGCGTGAACTATCCGCTGGCTTACTGGGAAGGTGTGGTCGCGCGTTGCCAGGGAGACACTTCAAAAGCGCAAGCCGCCTTTGCCGCAGCGCGCAACGAAGTGGAAAAAATCGTAGAGCAGCAGCCCGACTTTGCGGCGGCGCTTAGTTTTCTGGGAATGATCGATGCGGGCCTGGGCAGAAAAGAAGAAGCTTTGCGCGAAGGGCTGCGCGCCTGCGAACTGCTCCCAATCTCTAAGGATAGCATTGACGGCGCCGCCTTCGCGGTGAACCTCGCGCTCATCTACGTCTGGACGGGCGAGCAAGACCGCGCCATCGATCAGATCGCCGCGGTCGAACGCGTCCCAAACTATCTGAGCTACGGAGTGCTCAAACTCCACCCTTACTGGGATTCGTTGCGCGGCGACGCGCGTTTCGAAAAAATCGTCGCCTCGCTTGCGCCGAAAGAGTTATAGCCGGGATCGGGCGTTGTGGGCTTCACGAGAAGAGCCCGGCCAACCTTTGGGCTTCATTTTCGTTCGCGATCTTTGTCGTTCGCGAAACGACAGGCGTCGAATTGATGATGCGCGATTGTCTGGTGCCAGCGCGGCTAATTGCATCGACACCCGATTCAATTGACGCTCTTTTGCAGACGAACGCAGATCTGACTGTGGACCCAGGAATATTTTTTTTGCCGGACTGATAGTTTGAGAAACGATGGCGGCTGAAGCTGAGAACAATCTTCGGTTCGAGATCGGGCACGTGCTCTTCGTTGACGTGGTTGGTTATTCGAAGCTCTTGCTCGACGAGCAGAAGGAGCAGATGCGCCGACTCACCGACATCGTGCTGGCGACGCGACCGGTGCGGGAGGCGACGAACGAGCGACTCGTTCGCCTCCCGACCGGGGACGGGATGGCGCTGGTCTTTCGCAATAATCTGGAGGAACCCGCCCTCTGCGCGCTCGAGATCTCGCGCGCCCTCCAGGCGCATCCGGAGATCCAGGTGCGGATGGGAATTCACAGCGGTCCGGTCAGCGAAGTGAGCGATGTGAACGAGCGCACCAATATCGCCGGGGCGGGAATTAACCTCGCGCAACGGGTGATGGATTGTGGCGATGCTGGCCATATCCTCGTCTCGAAACGGGTCGCGGAAGATCTCGCCGAATACCGGCAATGGTCGTCGCACCTGCGTGATTTGGGCCGATTTGAGGTCAAGCACGGGGTCAAACTCTCGATCTGGAATCTGTGCGGCGATGATTTTGGCAACGCCGCGGTGCCGGCGAAGTTGGCCGGCACGGGCGCGACCGGCGGGGCGCCGGAGCCGCGCAGTTTTTTTGCCGAGCTGCAACGGCGCAATGTCTATCGCGCCGCCGTCGTCTATACCATGACGAGCTGGCTCCTCATCCAGGTCGCGACCCAAGTCTTCCCGTTTTTTGAAATCCCCAACTGGTTCGTCAGGCTCACCATCATTCTCCTCGTAGTCGGTTTTCCAATCGCGGTCGCGCTCGCCTGGGCCTTTGAGCTCACGCCCGAAGGAATCGTGAAAACGGCCGCGATCCCGACCGGGAAATCCCCCGGCTGGCCGCTCATCCATCGGATCTACACCGCCGTCATCGGAATTCTCGCGATCGCGATTGCCGCCCTCCTCTACCTCCGCTACACGCCGTCGCAACGGGCGGTCGCCGACGATATCCCGGCGAAGAGCATCGCTGTGCTTCCCTTCGCCAATCTAAGTGATGACAAGGAGAACGCGTTTTTTGCGGAGGGCATGCAAGATGACATCCTCACCAGCCTGAGCCGCATCGGCGACCTTAAGGTCATCAGTCGTACTTCCGTGCTCGCCTATCGCGATACGAAACAGCGCAACCCGCGCGAGATCGCGCAGGCGCTCGGCGTGGCCTATTTGCTCGAAGGAAGCGTGCGCGGCGAGCGCAGCCATTTCGTCGTCAATGTGCAGTTAGTGGATGCTCGCAAGGACAGTCAGGTTTGGGCGGAGCATTACGATCGCACCCTGGAAGATTCGCTCCGCTTGCAGGGCGAACTCGCGACCGAGATTGCGAATACCTTGCACGCCACTCTTTCGCCCGAGGAAAAAGCGCGCGTCGCGCAAAAGCGAACGAGCAATGCCGACGCCTACGCGCTTTACCTGCGCGCTTTCGGACTCGAGCACAAACCCGATACCCTCCTGCAGGACTACAAAATCGCGGTGCAACTCTACAGCCAGGCGATCGCGCTCGATCCCGATTTTGCCCTCGCGCACGCCCGGCTCGCCTGTACGAGCGCGGCGATTTTTCATTTCCATGAACCGCTCGAGGAATGGGCCAGCAAAGCGCGCGTCGAGGCGGCCAGCGCGCTACGCCTCGATCCCAACCTGGCCGAGGGACACTTCGCGCTCGGGCTTTGCCTCTACTGGCTCGACGACAGCTACGACGGCGCCCTCGCGGAATTCGCGGTCGCCTCCCGTCTCGCGCCTAACGATACCGACGTGGCCGGTTTGATCGCGGCGATCAAGCGCCGCCAGGGGCAATTCCGCGAAGCGATCGTGGAATACGAACGAATCGCCAAACTCGACCCGCAGAATCCCAACATCACGCGCAATCTCGTTTACACCTACTCCGCCCTGCGGCAATGGCCGGAGGCGCGGCGCGCGGCCGAGCGTTGGCGACAGATGGCGCCCGATTCGTTAGTCGCGAAAATTCAGACGGGCTACCTCGACTTTTTCGCCGTCGGCGATACGCGCCCCCTGCAGCGCCTGCTCGCGCAAATTCCCTCGGGCATCGACCCGGACGGCATTGTGACCGGCGCGCGCTGGGACGTGGCCATGCTCCAGCGCGACTTTGCGGCCGCGGAAAACGCCCTGCGCGCTTCGCCCCGCCCGCAGATTGATTATCTCAACGGGGGCAACACGCCGAAAACACTTTTGGCCGGTTGCATCCCGCTGGCGCGGGGTTACCCGGACAAGGCGCAACCACTCCTCGAGCAGGCCCGGATCGAATTCGCCGAGGCCGCCGAGCAGTCTCCGCTCATCGGCGAGGTGCACGCGAATCTCGGGCTGGTCTGCGCCTATCTCGGGCGTAAAGAGGAAGCGATCCGCGAAGGGAAACGCGCGGTCGAGTTAAAGCCGATCTCTAAAGACGCCGTCGATGGCGCGTTCATGCTCTGTTACCTGGCGGTGATTTATGCCCAGACCGGCGAAACCGATCAGGCGATTACGCTCCTCGAGCAGCTCCTGAAAACGTCCGGCACCGTCGATAGCGCCAACTACAGCATTACCCTCAATGACCTGCGCTATCGCTGGGAATGGGACCGCGTCCGCGCTGACTCGCGTTTTCAGAAGTTGCTCACAAAAAAGGGGAAGTAATGGAGTAGTGGAGTGTTGGAGTAATGGGGAGCTTGGTTCCGCAACACTCCATCACTCCATCACTCCATCCAGATAACCCCACTGCGCCAGTTCCGCGCGGAGTTCATGGGCGAAGCGTGCCTGCATCGGCGCCGGCAGTTTCTCCCGCCACTGTCCGCTTTTTCCCACCCGGAGAAATTTTGCCCGGCCGGTTTCGCCGCGCTCGAGGAGGGTTTGTTTTTTGCGCTCGAACGATTGGTTGTCGATCGCGGTCGCGATTTCCTGGTCGGTGCGCTCAAGCCCGAGATGGCGCAGGATGCGCGCCGCCTGCCTCTCCGGCGTGGCGAGCAGATCCTCGTAGCGCACGATCGGCACCCCGGCCGCCTCATAGGGCTGCCAATGATCGCGCCAGGAGACGCGGACCCAGTTGTGCACCCCGGCCGAGCCGTGGAGCAAGGCCTCGGTCATGCGTTCGAGCCGATAATCTTCTCCCGCCAGCAGGGGGGAAAGTGTGTGGCGATAAAACTTTTCGCCGCGGCGCACCCGGCGAAAGAGGGCGGCCACTTTCGGGAAACGGTCGAACTGAAAATAATTCGCGGCCGAGATCGCGATGTCGCGCGGGTCGCGCAGGATGTAGACGAGGCGGGTTTCGGGATCGTTAGGCGGAAGGCCCAGTTCGGCCAGTCGGTGGTGCGACTTGTAGCAACGGAAATCCGAAACACGGTCTTCGCCTTCGCTTGCGATTTCTTTTTTCTCCGATTGCCAGAAACCGCCAACCGGACACCCAACCAGTTCGGCCACGAGCCGCGTCGCCCAGGTGCAGCCGCTTTTCGGATAACCGACGACGATGATCTGCTTCATGCTCGCGCCCGGTTTTTCAGGAATGGTCTGCGCCTTCTTCGGTAGTTAGCATCGGGTCCGAAAGCTCTCGGGTAGGGTGGCATCCTGCCCGCCGGTTTTCGCGTCTTGCGAAAACATTCCTTGCAAGTTCGCGAACGCGAGGACGCGTTCGCCGGCGGGCGGGACGCCCAATCCTACCCGAGAGAAAAAAAAACAGTCTCGCGTCACGACGGGCCCCGCAGTTCACGAAAGGCCGGGCCGAGATGATCGAGCAGGTCGGTCGGCAGGAGCGATTCTTCGCTCACCGCGCCCCCGGAAATGGCGAGCTCGGCGGCGCGCCCGCAGAGCCACGCGCCGAGACGGGCGGCGTCGTTAGGCAAAAGTTTGGCGCCGAGAAGACCGGCGCAGACCCCGGTGAGCACATCGCCCATTCCGCCGGTCGCCATGCCCGGGTTACCGGTCGTGTTGTAGCTGAGCGGCCGGCCGGCCTCGGCGACAATCGTCCGGCTTCCCTTCAAGAGCAGGGTGACGCGATAGGCATCGGTAAAGTTTCCAGCGATCTCGGCACGCGTTCCTTTTTCCTGAGGGAAAAGTCGCTTCATTTCGCCGGGATGCGGGGTGAGCAGGCGCGGGCCGGCCGGCTTTTCCAGGGTCTCAATTTTCTCGGAAAGAATGTTGAGGCCGTCGGCATCGATCACCATCGGCGCCTTCGCGCTGCGGATGAGATCGATGATTTCGTGGGCCCGCGATTTGCCCAGACCGGGTCCGACCGCCCAGACGTCAATCGGCTCC
>JBDTCM010000233.1:0-8362 GCA_039923575.1 Chthoniobacterales bacterium | reverse complement strand
CATGAACCAGGATTCGATCGCGATCATGCCGATCACGCGCTTGCTGGAGAACTTCGGCTCCGCCAACCGGACGGTGAACATTGCCACGCAGTCTTTTTCGCAAATGGATTACAACCGTACTTTCGATCGCGGGGTCGGCGCGATGCGCATCGCCCGCGGGCTGCGGGCGGATGAGCCTAACGACTTCGAGATTTACACCAACGACTCGCTCAAGAGCGCGTTTGTCTCCGTCGCCGGGGTCATCCGCATCGGGGCCTTCGTCATCAGCACGATCGCCTTGCTCGCGGCCGGGATCGGGATCATGAACATCATGCTCGTGAGCGTGACGGAGCGAACGAAAGAGATCGGGGTGCGCAAATCGATCGGGGCGCGCAATCGCGATATCCTACGCCAGTTCCTGACCGAAGCGGTCTTCATCTCGGAGGCGGGCGGAATCCTGGGCATTCTGCTGGGAGTGCTCGGCGGCGATCTGCTCGCGCTGTGGCTGAAGGTGGACCTGATTTTCCCCTTCGGCTGGGCGATCGCCGGGCTCCTCGTCTGCTCGGCCATCGGGATCGGCTTTGGGCTTTACCCGGCCTATCGGGCGGCGTCGCTCGATCCGATCGACGCCCTCCGCTACGAATAGTCCCAAACGGGCCTCCCTAACCGATCCCCGGGGCACGCAACTTGCAGCGCCGTTCCTTTGACATGTCCGACGCTTCTCCTATCCTCGGGCGCTTTTACATCTCCTAACGTGCCTGCGAACCCGCCAACCAAGTCTTCCGACAACGCCACGGGCGGGATTCTTCTGGTCGAAGAATACAGCGCTCTGGGGGTGGCGATTACGTCGGCTTTGCGCAAATTTGCGCCCCAACACACCGTGCGAGTAGCGCACAGTTTCGCGGAAGCGGAAACGATCGCGGCGGTGATGCGGCCAGAATTGTTTTTGCTCGATCTGGATCCGCCCCCGCCCTCGGGCGAGATCGCATTTTTCAAGCGGCTGCGCATGCTTTATCCGGACGCGCGCGCGCTCGTCATCGCCGCCGGCACCTCGAGTGAACTGCGGACTGCGCGCGGCACCACGGGAGCGATTCAGTTTATCGAGAAACCCTTCGACCTGGCGGAATTCGGCGCCGCGGTTCAGGCCCTTCTCGGTCCCTGGACGCCACCGCACTCGCGCCATGGCCGCGGCACCCTGCGCGATCTGCATCTGGTCGATCTCGTGCAGTTGAAATGTCTCGCCTTGAGCAGCGCGGTGGTGCGCGTCGAGACGGCCGATGGTAAATCCGGCGCGATCTATTTCCGCCGAGGTCAGATCTGCCACATCGTCTCCGACACGTTGACGGGCACGCCCGCGCTCCAGGAAATCGCCAATTGGCCGGACGGGCACCTGAGCGAGACGGACCTGCCGCTCGACATCCCCACCACCATCAGCGCCGCCTGGCCAGCCCTGCTCCTGCCGATCGCGCAGCAACTAGCTGAGGAAACCAGACAGCAGTCGTTAGGCGAGGTGCAGGCAGAGGAAAACCCGACTGCCCCTGCCGGGAAAAAAATTCTCATCATCGACGACACCGAGATGCTCCTCATCTTCGTCGCCGACACGCTCGCGACCGCGGACAAAACCCTGCAGATCATGACCGCGCCGACCGGCGCGGAAGGGATCCAACTCGCGGCTTCCACCGAGCCCGATCTGATTCTGCTCGATTACAGCCTGACGGACATGACCGGCGAATGGGTCTGTCGCGCCTTGTTGGAAAATGAAGCGACCGCGCGCATCCCGGTGCTGATGATGTCGGGGCATGTCGGCGAAATGGCCCGGACTGCGCAGGATTATGGCAACGTGGTCGCATCGCTTCCCAAGCCGTTTCTTTCCGGCGCCTTGATCAGCGAAGTAAAAAGGCTGCTCGCAGTCGGCTCGCTCACCACCGCGCCGCGCGCGCCGGCCCTGCCCAAAGCATCGCCCCTCCCGGCCGCCACGACGCCGGCGTTGCCCAAAGAGATTCCAGCGGCGCCGCTGCCTAACAGACGCGGCAGCAGCAATGCCGTGGCCGCGGTCGAGCCGCCGCCCGCCCTGCCCAGCACTGAATCGCCGAAAAGCGCCGCGCCGGAGCCGGTGATACCCGTCGCGAGCGAACAAAAGTCCCCTCCTCCATCAGCGCCTCCGGCCAAGGCCGCGCGCCCGCCGACGGCATCACTTGCCCGGCCGACGGAGGTGAGCGTGACGCTGGCGCTCGAAGTGGTGTCGATGCAACTCACGACTTCCTTCCGGATGGAAGCGGCGACGTTGCAGCCCTGCAATCCGGTCGTCTCGGTAAAAATGGACGATCGATCAGACCTCAAGGGCGTGCCGTTGGAGAACGGCTTTCGCCTTGGCACGATCCGACTTTTCGATGACGGCCGGGTCGATACGATGCGACTCGTTCCGACTCACCAGCCTCCGCAATTGCCGGCCGCGAAAAGTTCGTTCGCGATCGGAGGCATGAGCCTGGAGCGGACCAATTCACATCCCAATCTGCAGTTGACCGCGCCGGAGAATGATTCGATGCGCGTTCTCCTCACCACGCAATGCGAACTGCTCGCGGTCGAATTGTCGGTCGCGTTTGAGGTCGTCGCAGTGGTGCTGCAGGCACGTGAGGCGACGGTGCTGGTGCGCAACAGCCAGGGCAGCCGCGGGGCGCCCTTTGTCCTCGAGGGCGTGGAATTGAATCCAACCGCCGAGCTTCGCGCCTTGCTCGTCAGGGCGGTGATCTGAAGTGTAGCGTCCGCTGTCCTCAGCGGATTTCACGCGTGCTCGGCGCGCGGGACTGATGCAGCTGAGACAGCGCACGCTACAAAGACTCACACGTCAGGTGCTGGGGACGCGCGCGCGCGTGCACCAGAGATAGATCGAAGCGAGCAGAAGGACCGCCAGGATTACCAGATGCCAGGTCAGACTCAGGTTCGTGCCCGCACTGCCGAAGCAGCCGCAGGAAACGTCGATGCCGTGAATTCTTGCCCAGGCCGTCGCGCCGATAAACGCCAGGAGCAAGGCGATGGTGATGGCCACGGCGCCGGAGAAGAGGCGGTGGAAGACGAGCGCGAGTCCGCAGAGCAATTCCAGCCACGGCAGGTAAAAGGCGAAGCGCACTCCCACCGACCACGGAATCATTTGATAATTATTGATGTCGCTCGCGAAGCGGAGCGGATCGCGCAGTTTCAAAATCCCGGCATAAATGAAAACCGCGCCCACGATGATGGCCACGATCCGCTGGAGGGTTTTCTTCATTTCTCCCATGCCTCCCAGCCGCCTTCCAGAACGTAGACGTTCTTAAGTTGGACCTCGTGGCGTAAGCGTTCCGCGACGGCGTGACTGGCGTTGCACGTCACCCGGCTGCAATAGACGACCACCTTGCGCTCCGGCGACCAGGCCGCCAGCACTCCGGGCAAAAGCGTGTTCCACTCGTCTTCGTCGAGGCGGAGCGCGCCGGGGACATGCGCTTTGGCGAATGGTTCTTCGGCGCGGGCATCGACCCAGAGCACGGCCGCGCCCCAGCTCTTCGCCTCCGCCACGCTCACGGTCGCGGAATCCACCGGCGGTTGGTGCCAGGACACCGTGCCCCGGTAATAGAGGGCCTGGCCGATCGCCGGGAGAAAAGCAAGCCCGAGAAGAAAGAGGACCTGCCTAACGAACGAGCGGCCCACGGGCTACTTCGTCGCCGGCTTGGCCCGGCTGTCTACGCGCAGGTTGGCGTAAAACGTTTTCGGGGCCTCTTTCGGAAAGTCCGGCTCGATTTTGAGCGCGGCGTTGATGGGCCGTCCGCTCTCCGTCGGCGTGACGACGATGCTAAAATCTCTCTCGCCCGGTCCGGGTTTGACCTGGGTGGTGATGGATTTGTCGGTCGCGGTGACTTTGAGTTTGGTCACGGGAAAATCCGGACCCACGGTGACGACGATCGTTTTCGGCTCCAGGCCATTATTAGCGGCCCAGAAAAGGAAGGTGGGCGCAACCTGGAGGAGCTGGGGAATTGTGGCTTGCAGCTTCAAGACGGTGTTCTGCCCGGGTTGATCGTCCGTCATCACACTAATCGTTTTATTTTGCACGCCGGAGCGATCGCCGATGTGGAAGGTGGCGGTGATCTCGCCGCTTTCGTTAGGCTCGACCACATCTTTGGCCAGCGCCGCAGTAGTGCATCCGCAGGAGGGATGGACCGAAACGATCTTGATCGGCTTGTCGCCGGTATTCTTGTATTTGAAATGCGCGACCGCGTCCTTGTCGGCCAGCGACGGATGCAAGTCGGCACTCGTGTTTTCCCAAACGAGCGCGCCGGGCGCCGCCATTGGCAGGACGAGGAGAAGACCGAGGAGCGCGAGCAGAGGACGGGTTTTCATAGGTTTGACTAGAAAAAGAAGCCGAAACCAAGATTTCCGCCAACAGAATCGACGCCATAGTTGGGCAGCTTGATGGTCGCGTTCGAGATGTGGCGATAGCCGGCCTCGATCACGAGCGACCAGCGATCATTCAACATGATGCGCGTGCCGCCCACTCCCTGGAGGTTGAACTCCACCGGCAGACTCACCAGCCCGCCCGACTTCTTCTCGGAGATATCGGTGTAAACTCCGCCGGCTCCGATCTGCAGGTAAGGAATGACCCGCGCGTGCGGCTGGATGAAATTGTAGCGGATGAAAAGCGTCGCGCCCGCCGTGACGTTGCCGGGCCCCTCGAAGATCGGGCCGGCATAGGCTTCGCCGAGCACCTCGAAATTGCCCGCGAGGAGACTCGGCCCGCGCGGATTGCCCAGCATGATGCCGAGGCGCAGGCTGTCGACGGCGAGATCAATCGAAGGTCGGTCGTTGCCCCCGCGATCAAAGAAGAAAAACGCCCCGGTGACGCTTTGGAATTCCTTTGACCCTTTGCTGAAATTACTGTCGAAATCGTTCTGGATGACGGTTGCGACCGGTTGTTCGACGCCCGCCCGGGCGCTGGCACAGGCGAGAAGTGCGAAAGCGCACGAGACAAAAGCTTTGTTCATCTGCGCGCGATGAAACGCGAGGTGCATCCCCTTGTCAACTGCACTCACCCGGCCGGGCGCGACGCGGGGCGATCCGCGCGGTTCATTTGCCGGATGTAGTCCGCCACCGCATCGTGCCAGTCGCGCGGGGCGCGCCCGGTCAGCCGCTCGTATTTCGTCGTCGCCAGGACGGTATAAACCGGCCGGCGCGCGACAAAATTCTTCATTTCGCCTAACGACACCGCATCCACCGTGGTGGCTCGCATCGGCAGGCCGAATTGGTGGCAGCAGTCGAGCGCCCACTGGGCATATTCCTGCCAACTGCACTCCCCGCGGTTGGCAAGATGGAGGACGCCGCTGATTTCGGTGGAGTCGAGCAAGGGCCGCAACAGCGCGGCCAGATCGAGCGTGTAGGTGGGCGTGGAAAATTTATCCGCGACCGCGGCGACGCGTTCTTCGGTGCGCGCTTTTCCGAGAATGGCATCGACGAAACTCGGTCGATCCGGGCCGAAAACCCAGGAGACGCGGACCACCAGTGCCCGTTCATTCGCTTCCAGGACGCGCGATTCACTGGCGCGCTTGGACTCGCCGTAAACGCTGATCGGCAGGACTGGGTCTTCCTCCGTGTAAGGCTGGCGTGATTCGCCGTCGAAGACATAATCGGTACTGACGTGGACGAAGCGCGCTTTCTTCCCGCCGCAGATCTCTGCCAGGACTTGTGGGGCGGCGGCATTCAGCAGGAGCGCTTCGTCGCGATGGCTCTCGCAATAATCGACATTCGTTAGGGCGGCGGCGTTGATGAGCGCATCGAAAGAGAGCGGAGCAAGGGTCGAGCGCAGGTCCTCCAGTCGCGCCAGGTCGAGATCGCCGTGCTTGAAAGCGATTACCTCCGCCTCGCTCGCATAAGCGCGGGCCAACGCCGCTCCCAGGCGGCCCCCTGCCCCGACGATGACAATCTTTGGCGTGTTCACATCATCCTCTCCGAGACCGCTCCCTAATGGGACAGCGAAGCGAGCGAAGATACGATGGCCTTGAATCCCGGGTCGGCCCGCAGCGGCGCCCAGAGCGGGTGGAGCAGCAATAGCCCATAACTGAGATAGCAGGGATACCGGACCACCTCGCCCAATTCCTCCAGCGCAGCGGCCTTATCCCCGGTCCAGGCATGGATCGTGGCGAGGTTCTGCAAAAGCAGCGGGCCGACGATTGCATCTTTGCTGCTCGGTAACAATTCGACCGCGCGACTCCCTTCCGCGACGGCATTTGCTTTGTCGTCCAGCGCAGCGTGGATCATCCCCAGGACCGACAACGCTTCGGCGGAATCGGGTTTGCTCGCAACGATCCTTGCGATCTCGGCCCGAGCTGTCGCAAAGGAATTCCGCGCTCCCTCCACATCGTTGCGCTGACGTGCAATCAAGCCTTCCCACCAAGCCTTGGGATAGGGAAGACCTTCTTCGTGCCCGCCATGCACCGTCATCACCGCGAGCGCACGGCTGGCGTTATCCGTATCGCCTTCATACAAGGCGAGCGACAGCCACTCGTTGGCGATCACCGCCCCGGCCGCCGGATCCGTCGCCAGAATCTTTTCGATGGCTTGATGCAGCGGGACGGTATTCGCCTCGGCATCCACATCGATGACGGCCCGCTGGACTTGGAGCGCCGGATCATCGGGCGCGATCGCGAGCGCCCGGTCAAGGATGATCCGCATATCGGGATAGCGATGGAGCAGATTGTAACTGAGCGCCAGTTGTTTCAGGAAGACGAGGTTACGCGGGTCGAGCTCGAGGGCCCGCTGCAGGTCCTGCGTCGAACTATCCCAGCGACCTTGCCGGCGATCGATATACCCGTTCACCGCAATCGGGAACGGATCGTTAGGCAATTTTCTTTCCGCCAGCGCCAGCTCCGCCCGCGCCCGATCGTAATCGCGATAACCAAAATAGTAATGCAGCGCCGTCGCCAGATGGGTTTCTCCGAAATCGGGCCGCAAGCGGGTCGCGGCATCCACCGCCGCCTGCGCCAGAGCGAGTCGTTCCGCGGTCGCGTCCAGGCCATAGAAAAAGATTTGATCGTGCGCGCTGGCCAGCTGGCAATAGGCGAGAAAGAACGATGGATCGCGTGCCGTCGCTTCGGTCAGGAGGCCCGCAGCTGCGCGAAAATTCTCGATCGAGCTCGATTCAAAAGCGACCTGGGCGATCATGCCCTTGGCCCGCACGTAAAGTTCGTAGGCAGCCAGATCCGTCGTCGGTCGAACTTCGATTTCCGCTTTTTCCTCCGGAGTAAATTTCGCCTCCAGCTCGGCCACAATCCGCTCCGCAATTTCGGTTTGAATCGCAAAGACGTCCGCCAGGCCGCGGTCATACGTATCCGCCCAGAGCTGGGCTCCAGTGAGCCCATTGATGAGTTCCGCCGTCACGCGCACCCGGCTGCCAAAACGCTGCACCCGGCCCTCGAGGAAATACTTCACCCCCAACGCGTCCGAGATCTTTTTCAGGTCGAGATCGGCGCCCGTCTCATATTTCACGACCGAGGTGCGGCCCGTCACTTTGAGGTCGGCGACCTTGGCCAGGTGGCTCAGGATTTCGCCCTGCATGCCGTCGGCAAAGAAGGCGTTCTGCTTGTCGTCGCTCAGGTTCTCAAATCGAAGCACCGCGATGCTTTTTTCCGGGATGGGAATGGCAACCGGTGCGGGCGTCTCGACCGGCGTTGGGACCGAGTCGCTCATCAATTTTGGTCGAAAAATCCGAAAGCCGAACATGCCGCCCGCGAGCACGGCCAGCACAACGGTGATGGCAACGATCTTGCGGCCGGTCCGCGGCCTGATCGATTCGTGAGGAACGACGTCTTCGGTGCGTTTGATTCCCTCCGGGGTCAGCTCGAAAGCCCAGGCCAGAACCAACGCGACCGGGAAAGCCAGGAGCAGCGCGAGCACGACCAGGCGCACGGCCCAGTTGGGAATCTCGAAGAAGGGAAAGACCTGGGTCGCGACCTGGATGAGGAGCCAGGAGACGACGGCATAGGCGACCGCAACCTTGTAAACATTGCGCCGCTGCAGTTCGGCGAAGAATTTACCCCAGTTCAAATCTTCGCCTCCGGCACACGGTGCTGCCGCTCTCTGATGAGATCGAACGGTTCGTTAAGGAGAAAGGAGGAGTACCCCGCCACGTCGATCGTCAAGATATGAACGATCTTGGGCTCTGAATTTTGCTCCTTCGGGGACATCGGCGCCTCCAACAAGACTGCGCTCTAGGTTCGCAACGCGCTCGATCATTGTCGAGCGATTTGCGTGAACGACGGACCCCATGTCACTCCTGCACTGCCATCGGGCCGAGCGCTTGATTTCCAGGAAGAGGCTGCACTGTCCCTTCTTCCAGTGCGGGCTCCGCCGGTGCAAACGCCGC
>JBDTCM010000232.1:0-3733 GCA_039923575.1 Chthoniobacterales bacterium | reverse complement strand
GTCCGTTTGCGTGCGTGACCACGCGCAACTCGCGGGCTGCACCGCAGTCGAATCAAAGTCGACGATCACGCGCGCGCCGTCGTAGAAATCGGCCATCGCGCGCTCGATCGCAGCCGAGTCTTGCCTGCAGAAATACTCGCACAACGAGCGCTGCAATTCCGTGGATGGAAGGGGACGGGGTTTTGCAGGCTGGGGTCGGCCGAGCCGGTTTTTAATCCAACGGGAGACTTTAGTCGCGAGCACAGCTTTGGCGGGGTTTCCCACTGTCCGTCAAATCAGGGCAAACCCCAGACTGACCCCTATTCCTTCGCAATCTGCGCGTTCGTGAGCGGTGATATAGTCGTGGCTGCGTCGCGCGTAAGTCATCGCGATAGAGCCGTTTCCAAGTAATGCGTGAACGTGGCCAAGAAGCATCTCTGCACGAATCTTGGAGGACCGATTGCCATGCCCACACCAGATCGCATCGCCTATTGGGCCGGCTACTAAGGCCGCCAGCTAGTTCACTGTCAGCGTGGCGTTGTCGCTCGTTACGCTGCCGTATGGGTTAGTCACAACCACAGAAAAGAGCGCGCCGCTGTCTCCCGTTGTGGCGGGCGGAGTGGTATAGGAACGCAGTTGCGCGCCCGAGATGTTTGCCCCGTTTTTCCTCCACTGGTAGGTCAAAGTCTGGCCTGTCGCAATGACCAAAAACTTGGCTGTCTGGCCAACCTTAACCGTCTTATCCACCGGCTGAGCGGTAATGGCAGGCGGAAGCTTCACTGCCAAAGTCACCGAAATACTCGTGACACTGCCGCCGCCGTTACTCACTGCGACTCGGAAAAGACTTCCGTTATCCGACGCGGTCGCGGGCGGAGTGACATGGGTCGCCTGATTTGCGCCGGGAATATCGAGGCCGTTCTTTTGCCATTGATAAAGCAACGGCTTGCCGCCACTCGCGCGGACGGTGAAAGTCGCGCTCTCTCCGATAGATACCGTCTGGTTGGTCGGCTGCCGATCGATCGCTGGTGGAACTGGCGTGGGCGTCGCAGTCGCCGTCGGCGTGGGAGTGGCGGTCGGTGTGGGTGTCGCGGTTGGACTTGGAGTCGGCGTCGCGGTTGGCGGTGACAGCGCAAAGAAGTGTGACCCGGATCCAGTGGCCGCGAAGACGCCCAGATAAGCTCCCGTGGAAGAAAATTTCTCGATCGTGCTGGCGAGGCTATTCGCCACGTAAAGGTTCCCCAAGCTATCGAAAAACATCCCGTGCGGCACGCGCAGCGGAGCACTGCAGAAGACGCCAAGGTTTGTTCCGTCCGGGGCCAACTTGAGGACGTTGTTTCCGTTCAGGTTGGAAACGTAAACGTTTCCCGCACTGTCCAGCGCGATGCCATAGGCGACGCTGAATATGCGGTCGACAAATAGCGTCGCGGTGCCATCCGGCGCAAACTTCTCCACTAAACCTCTCTGATCCGATCCACCGTATGGGTCCGTCACCCAGAGGTTGCCCGCGGCATCGAACATGAGGTCGGCGGGATGCACGAGCCCGGCGCTCGCATCCGCGAACACTGTTCCAGTCCCATCGGGAGTGTATTTTTCGATCGTCGCGTTTTGCGCGTTGGCTACATAAAGGTTCCCGTCCTTGTCGAAGGCGAGGCCGTGAGGCGCATTTAGCCCATCGGTCACAAATGTGGAAACACCGCCACTAGGCGTGAATTTCTGAATCGAGTACCCGGGTGCTTGATCGCTTGAAACGAACAGGTTCCCGTCTTTATCGAAAGCCAGCCCAGTGGGGTCTGCCACATTGCAGAAAACCCCAAGAAACACGCCGGTGGAGGAAAACGTCTGGACCGTCCCGTCCTGGAAGCAGGATAAGTAGATAACTGACGAGGGGTCGAGAATCGATCGACCAGCGGGCGGAGGCGAAAAGGACCGCTTCCCGGTATGCGCGATCGATCGAGTGCCTCCGACCCCAACCTGCGGTTGATTTCCGAGTTGCGCTGAAGCCTCCCAGCTTCCACTCAGACAGATAACGAAAAGTAAAAGCCGGAGAGCCCGGGACTTTGGTGAGTGACGACGGACGAAACCGTGCGTAGCGCGAGCCGGAAAAGTAGGAGTCATCTCAAAAGAAGATCGAAGGCCAAGCTTCATGTGCGTGTGACGACTCCATGATCGAGTTTCTATTCGCCCTTCACTGCGGCCCTGACCACGTCTCGATCTTGTTTCATATTTTTCTTATTTCGCTCGGTGCAAGTCAATGCGTCCCACAAAGGGCTACGAGAAATCGGAGTCGAAGTTGCCAGAAATCTGCACCGACCTGAAAATTCCCTTCCCCAATTGTGCGGGCCCATCTGCCCCATTTGGAAAATTAATAATCGCAACCGCGACAAACCCTCTAGCGTCCGCTGTCTCCAGCGGACGAGAGGCCGGTCCGCTGAGGAGAGAGGAATACGACACTCAACCGGCGCGCCGGCGAGCTGGGGCATGGCCGACCGAAATCAAATGCGGAACACGCGCGACGTTCGAATCTCCGCCCTGGCACGTGCCTGCCGGGCGCTTGGAGGCCCGGTCTCCGAGGTTCTGGCGGTCGCGATAAACACGGCGGAAGATCAAGAGGTTCCATCCATCGGCATCGGCAGCTTCATTCGTCGAGCCCGCGAGGCTATTGGGGCGGAACGTGGAAGACTTCGTCCTGCATCTCGCTGCCGATGCTGGTGTCGCGCTTAATAATCGCCCCCAGAGTCTGTTGCTGAACGATCGCGAGCGTAGTGGGGTCCAAGTACGACTCATACCAGAAGCGGTCTCCATCGCGGGTGCGCTCGAACTGGTCCTTAAAGATGGTCCACATCGTCTCACCTACCAGTCCGCCGTTGACATGATCTTCGGCGAGGCAACCGACCCAGAGGTCCATATCATCGGGCGAGGAGTAGGCGCTCGCGAGCCGGGATTGGAAATCAGGATTCGAAGTAACTTCGGCGAAGGACGCCTTCGGAGCGAGCCCGTAATCGATTCTGACCTGATTGTAGCTGGGCAGGCCATGATCGCGGCCGCGCTGGATATTCAACGCCGGCAGGTCAAAGCCGGTGCCTATGCCGGTGAAAAAGTTGCGCACGCCATCGACAATGCTGACATCGACTTCCTGTGGAATTTGCCTCGCCAAGCCACGCAGATAGGGCTCGATTCCGATTTTGGTAATGAACTGTGGTGCAAACAGCGCCTTGTCCAGAGTGACATCGCCGATGGAACGGTTCTTCGTGTCCAGCCGGCTGATGACCGGTGGGAGAAAGGTGTGGCCGACGCGAAAGCCCGCGGTCGAAAAGGCGAGGGAGACTCTAGGATCGACGGTCGATTTATAGCCGGTGTAGGGCGCGAGGGCATTCGGCCCCAGAAGAATCGGAATAAAGTCTCGATAGGTGATTAACTGAATTTCAGCGACGAGAAAGGCGCGAGCGCGCTGGTAGATTCCGTCGTCGGTCAGCGTCGGGTCTCCGGCTTTGATGGAGTCGGCCCAGAAGTTGTGCTCCCGAACCAGGAGGTTCTGCATCGTGCTGAGGGCCAGGTTTTCGTTCGAGCGCACATCGCCACCGAGGAAAAAGAGGCCGGGGTCGAGGCCCCGATCGGCCGGCGGCTGATTGGGCAAACCGTTCACGTTAAACATCATCAGATTGCCGGCGCTAGTCTTCAGATGCCCCGTCCCATCCAGCGTCCGCAGCTCACTTTGGCGCGCCTTATCCGAGCCATAAACCACCGAACCATCCAG
>JBDTCM010000231.1:0-4492 GCA_039923575.1 Chthoniobacterales bacterium | reverse complement strand
GGTGCGACTACGTCAACGGCGAACTCGGTGACGGAAAATGGCGGTGTGGGGGTAAGAGAATTTCAAGGCGACGATGTCGGCCAGGTGCTGCGACTGCTCGCGCGGCAGGCAAAGATCAACATGGTGGTGAGCGAGGCTGTGACCGGCACGGTCACGATGCGACTCGAGGACGTGACAGCGCTGCAGGCGATCGCGATCATCGTCAAGGCGAAGAGCCTCTTCATGGATCCGATCGACAATGTTTACTACATCAAGACCGCCGCCGAACGCACCGCGGAGCCGACCGAGAGCGAGAGCTACCAATTCAGTTACGCCCGCGCCAAAGATGTTGCGCCGCTTCTGCAGTCGCAGCTCGCGAGCAAAGAGCCGCCGCAGATTGATGAGCGGACGAATACGGTTTTCTTCCGCGAGACCCGCAGCAACATCGACGCCATTCGCAAGATGCTGGTGAAAATCGACATCCCGACCAAACAGGTCATGATCGAAGCCCGCCTCGTCGAGGTGAACGCCAATCCGAAGCAGAGCTACGGGATCAACTGGGCTGGTGTGCTCGGCAGTTCGAGCAACCCGCAGACGATTCAGTACGGCGGATCCGCCATCGGTTCGAACAAACTGGTCGATGCGCAAAACGTCGGAGCAGGAAATCCGCCAGTCCTGTCACCCAGACTCGATGCTAACGGAATCCCAGTTCAGGGGTCGAATATCGGCACCCTGCCATCGGCGCTGACCACCGGCACGGGTTTCACGCCCCAGGACTTCTTGCGCGACGCCTCCAATGGCCTGAGCGCTCTCGGCGGCCAGTTTGCCATCCTCTCCGCGCCCTCCTTGTCGCTGACCTTGCGTTTGCTCAATGAAGATGCTGATGCCGAGTTCCTGGCCAACCCACGCATCGTGACGGCCGATAACATGCAGGCGAAGATCGAAATCATCCGCAACCAGCCCGTGCCGCAATTGAACTTTAACGAGCAAACGGCAACCGCAGTCTTCGGCGGATTCCAGGACAAGAAATTTGGTAACACGCTGGTCGTCCGGCCCTTGGTCAACAAGGACAACTTCATTACCCTGAGCGTCAAGCCGGAGATCAGTAACAAAGTCGGCGACTCGATCTTCAACTTCGCGGGCGCCCAGGTGGCCAGCCCGATCATTGATACCCGCACTCTGGATTCGAACGTCCTCATCAAGAGCGGCGACACCCTCGCCATCGGTGGACTCCTGCAAGACGAAACATCGAAAGCTCGGAGCAAGGTTCCGGTCATGGGCGACATCCCTGTGCTCGGTTATTTCTTCCAGGAACGATTGAATGCGCGCACCAAGCGCAACCTGCTCGTCTTCGTCACGCCGACGATTCTCGAGCAAGGCTACGGTACCGGTCTCGAAGACCAAATCTCCGGCTTGCATCATAGCGGCGAAGAATATGCCGATCCTAACGGCTGGCGAAACAATGCCAAGGGCGCGGTGCGTCTGGTCCCGACCTCGAACCGTCCGATCGCCGCTGATTATCCCAAACCGGGCGTGGCGCCCGCTCCGACGAAACTGCGTTTCATGAGCACGGCCACGGATCGCGACTTCTAAAAGACTTTTGTTGTGGGTTGAACGGGGTGGGTTGTCGCGAGACACCCGCCCTTGTTTTTGTGGACGTTTCGCCCTGCGAAACGCGAGTCTCGGCATCGCTCGGTTGAACTCCGACATGTGCCAAAAAAAGGATAGTCACTCCCGCGCTTCGCGGAGCGAAGCGTCTACAACACTTGCGCCAATGCTCCCCCTGTGCATCATAAGCCGCTTGCGTCTCCGCGCACGGAACGCATTTTCCTTTCATGAAACTTTCGCTTATCCCGACCGCCCTGCGATCAATCGCCGACAAGATCGAAGCGAACGAACGGATTTCCGAGCAGGACGCGCTCCGGCTTTATCAATCGCACGATCTGAACGCCCTCGGCATCATGGCGAGCGCGGTGCGGGAGCGGAAAAATGGCAACGTCGCCACTTACATCCTCAATCGTTACATCAACTATTCAAACATCTGCGTGCTCTCGTGCCAATTCTGCGCTTTCGCCGCTAAGAAGCGTGACGCCCACGCCTTCGAAAGTTCGAGTGCTGAGATCGTCGAGGCCGTGCAGGACGCGCTCGCCAGCGGCGTCACCGAGGTGCACATGGTCGGCGGCCTGCATCCCACCCTCGGCAAAGAGTGGTACCTCGACCTCCTGGCACGTTTGCGCGCGCTCGACCCGCACCTCCAGATCAAGGCTTTCACCGCCATCGAAATCCGACATCTCGCCCGCCGCATTTTCAAGACCTCCATCGCGGAGACGTTAGGCGTGCTGCGCGCCGCGGGCCTCAACTCCCTCACCGGCGGCGGGGCCGAGATCTTCGATCCCGGTGTGCGCGAAGAGCTTTGCCGCGGCAAAGAGACCGCCGCGGAATGGCTCGAAGTCCATCGCACCTGGCACCAAATGGGTGGGCGCAGCACCTGCACGATGCTTTTCGGCCACATCGAGACGAACGAACAGCGCGTCGATCACCTGCGGCAATTGCGCGCTTTGCAGGACGAGACCGGCGGGTTCACGGGCTTCATCCCTTTCGCTTTCGAACCGCAAACGGCCATCCTCGCGCACATCAAGCACGCGACCGCCTTTGGGCAGCTGCGCAATCTCGCGGTCAGCCGCATCTACTTCGATAACATCGATCACCTCACGGCTTACTGGGTGAGCATGGGGTTGCCGCTCGCGCAGGTGGCTCTGGCCTTCGGGGTGGACGATCTCCACGGCACGATCATGCGGGAAAAAATTTTCCACATGGCCGGGGCGACGACGCCGGAAGAGCAGACCGCCGAGGCGCTGCGACATGCCATTCGCGAAGCCGGCCGCGATCCGGTGCAACGCGACAGCTATTACAATCATCTCACCGGCGCGAAAGCCGCGCGGCCCATCGCCACAGCGCAGGGCGAACTGGTCGGCGCTTGAAGTGGCCGGCTCGCTTCGGGTCGGCTGCGTCAAGTATCTCAACGCCCGCCCGCTCATCTACGGCTGGCCTGGCGAAGTCCACTTTGATCATCCCTCGGCGCTTTGCCGGCGGTTGGCGGCAGGCGAGCTGGATGTCGCGCTCGTCTCGAGTTTTGAATATCTGCGCAATCCGATTTATTCGATCGTCGACGGGGTCGCGATCGCTTCCGACGGTCCGGTTTTTAGCGTTGTCCTCGCGCACCGGGAACCGATCGAGCAACTGCGTGAAATCACGGTCGACCCGGCCTCCGAGACGTCGGTCAATCTCCTGCGCGGTTTGCTGGCCGAACGCGGCTTGCGGCCGCGGCTCGTTTCCGGTGCGGCCGGGCCGGACGGCGCCCGCCTGCTCATCGGCGATCAGGCGATCGAGTTTCGCCAGCGTCCGGGCGAATTTCAGTTTTGGGATCTTGGGGAGCAATGGCGCAATCTTTACCATCTCCCCTTCGTTTATGCCCTCTGGCTCATCCGGCCCGAGGTGGCCGGCGCGAAAGAGATTGCCGGCCGTTTGCGCGCCTTGCGCGACGTGAATCGGCAGCAAATGGAAACGGTGATCGCGGCCGGAAAAAAATTCGATCAGGCTTTTTGCGCACGCTATTACCGGGATCACCTCCGCTTCGGTTTTGGGGAAAAGGAGAAGGAAGGTTTGTGGATGTTTCAACGTCTCTGCGCCAAACACGACCTGCTTCCGACCCCGGAACTCAGTCTGACGCTCTTTTAGGCGGACCCGGATGATGCGCGCTCGTCGCTGGATTTTGCCACCCGCCGATGGCGCCTCGGAACCTTCGCCGTTCTCGGCCGAGGTTTGCGGGTTGCCCTGCATCGCCCGGCTTTTGCAACGCAAAGGCTTTCTCACTGACGAGCAGGCGACCGATTTTCTCCGGCCGCGTTTGCGCAGCCTGAGCGATCCATTCCACCTCCCCCAAATGCGCGCCGCCGTCGATCGCATCCTGCGCGCGATCGATGCGGGCGAATCGATCGTGCTTTACGGCGATTACGATGTCGATGGCGTCACCTCGCTGGCGTTGCTCAACGAAATGCTGAGTGCCTACGGGGCGAAGCCGGGGCTTTTTCTCCCTTCCCGCATCGAGGAAGGGTATGGCCTGAGCGCGGAAGGAATCGAACGTTGCTGGCAGACGCACCAACCGGCGCTTCTCATCGCGGTCGATTGCGGCACTTCGTCGGCCGCCGCAATCGCCGATCTTGGCGCACGCGGCGCGGACGTGATCGTGCTCGATCATCACGAGCCGAAAGCCGAGCTGCCGAAGTGTGTCGCGCTCGTTAATCCAAAGGCCGCAGCGGATGGCGAATTTCGTTATCTCTGCAGCGTCGGGATCGTCTTCAAGCTTTGCCACGCTCTGTTGAAGACGCGCCCGCTGCCGGGCTTTGATCTGCGCTCGCGGCTCGACCTCGTCGCCCTTGGCACGGTCGCCGACATCGTGCCGTTGGAAGGAGAGAACCGGATCCTTGTCCATCACGGCGTGCAGGAAATCGCG
>JBDTCM010000230.1:0-2519 GCA_039923575.1 Chthoniobacterales bacterium | reverse complement strand
ATCATCAAGCAAATCACGGCGGCGATCGCGGCGGTGGAAGGTGTGTCGCTGCTCGATGTCGATCCCGGTGCGAGCACCAACCGCACGGTGGTAACATTTGTCGGCAGTCCCGACGCGGCGGTGGAAGCGGCCTTTCGCGGCATCCAAAAAGCGGCGGAACTGATCGACATGCGCAAGCAAAAAGGTGCGCATCCGCGGATGGGCGCGACCGATGTTTGCCCGTTTATCCCGGTGAGCGATGTGAGCTGGGAGGAGGCGATCGCTTGCGCGAACCAGCTCGGGAAGCGCGTCGGCGAGGAGCTAAAAATTCCCGTCTATCTTTACGAGAGAGCAGCGAAGGATCCGGCGCGCTCGAATCTCTCCATCATTCGCGCGGGCGAGTACGAAGGATTTCTTGAGAAGATAAAACAACCGGCCTGGAAACCGGATTTCGGTCCGGCCACGTTCAACGAAAAGGCCGGCGCGACCGTCATCGGGGCGCGGGATTTTCTCGTCGCTTACAACGCCAACCTCAATACCAAATCCGTGCGCCGGGCCAATGCGGTGGCTTTTGACGTTCGCGAAAACGGGCGGGTCAAAACGGACGATGGCACGCCTACCGGAAAGCCGGTGCTCGACGCGCAGGGCGAGCCGGTTCGCGTTCCGGGCATGTTGAAGCAGGTCAAAGCCATCGGCTGGTATGTCGAGGAATATGGCATCGCGCAGGTATCGATGAACCTGACGAATATCGAGGTGACGCCGTTGCACGTGGCCTTCGACGCCTGTGCTGAAGCGGCGGCCCAGCGCGGGATGCGCGTGACTGGCTCGGAAGTGGTCGGGATGCTGCCGAAGAAATGCCTCGTCGACGCGGGTCGACATTATCTCCGCAAACAGAAATGCTCGGAAGGCGCATCGGACGAGGATTTGATCGATCTCGCCATTCGTTCCATGGGATTGAGCGAGCTGAAGCCGTTCGATCCCCGGGAGAAAGTCATCGAATACACGATCGAGGTGGCCGCGGGAAAATCGCTCGCGCAGATGAACCTGCGCCAGTTTTGCAACGAGACGCTGAGCGACTCACCCGCCCCGGGTGGGGGATCGGTGGCGGCGTTGATGGGAGCGCTGGGCGCGTCGTTAGGCGGGATGGTGGCGAATCTTTCCGCCGGGAAACGCGGCTGGGATGAGAAGCTCGATTATTTCAGCGAGTGGGCGGTGAAGGGGCAGCGACTCAAGGATGAGCTGCTCTTCCTCGTCGATGAGGACACGGCCGCGTTCAACAAAGTGATGGCGGCTTTCGGTTTGCCGAAAGATTCGGCGGAGGAAAAAGCCGCGCGCTCCAAGGCGATTCAGTCGGCGAACAAATATGCCGCGGAAATTCCGCTCCGGGTGATGGAAACCGCGAGCAGCTCCTACGAGCTCCTCGCGGAAATGGCCGAGAAAGGAAATCCGGCCTCGATCTCGGATGTCGGCGTCGGCCTGCTGGCAACGCGAGCCTGCATCGAGGGCGCGGCGATAAATGTCCGGATCAATCTCTCCGGCCTGAAGGACGAAAAGGTGAAAGCCGCTCTGCAGGAAAAGATGAGCCAGCTCAGTGGCGAATCCGAGAAATGTTTCAAAGCGGCGCGAGAAGCCGTGGAGAAGAAATTATAGGGCGCATCTTTTGAGCTCCGTCGCTGTCTTACACGCTTCTCAGTTGGTGACCCTTGCCGGTCCCAAACGGCCGCGCATCGGGAAGGAACTAGGTGAACTCTCGATCATCGAGAACGGTGGAATGCTGACCCGGGACGGGGTGATTACAGCGGTCGGCAGCTCCGACGAAATCGAGCGCCAGTTGTCGGGCGATGTCGAAGTGGTTGACGCGTCCGATCGGGTGGTGTTGCCCGGTTTTGTTGACGCGCATGCGCATCCTGTCTTCGGCGGCAATCGCGTGGATGAGTTCGAGATGCGGGCGCGCGGTGCGACTTACGAAGAGATCGCCGCCAGCGGCGGCGGCATTCGCTCGACCGTGCGCAAGACCCGCGCGGCGAGCGAAGCGCAACTTCTCGCGGATGCGCAAAAGCGAGCAAACTGGTTCCTGCGCTGCGGAACGACGACGATGGAAGCCAAGTCCGGCTACGGTCTTTCGCTCGAGGAAGAGCTGAAAATTCTGCGCGTCATCCGGCAGCTGAGCGCGACGACACCGATTGAATTTGTGCCGACCTTTCTCGGCGCCCACGCTATTCCCGAAGAATTTCGCAGCGTGCCTGAGCAGTACGTCGCGCTCGTCATTCACCAAATGTTGCCGGCCGTGGCCGAGCAACAACTGGCCGAAAGCTGCGACATCTTCTGCGAGCGCGGCTACTTCGATCTGGCGGATTCGGAGAAAATCCTGAGGGCGGCGCAGGAGCACGGTTTGCGCATCCGGATGCACGTCGATCAGCTGTCGAATTCGGGCGGAGCATTTTTGGCGGCGCGAGTGAAGGCGGCGACGGCCGATCACCTCGAGCAATCGAACGACGCCGAGATTGCGGCGCTGGCCGAGGCGGGCGTGCAGCCGGTGT
>JBDTCM010000229.1:0-5955 GCA_039923575.1 Chthoniobacterales bacterium | reverse complement strand
CGTTTGCCTCGCCGTGATGGGACGGCATGTGCCGAGTCTCCGATTCTTGAGCGTGCTCCTGAGCGAGGAGCAGGCGCTCGCGCCGCACGAGGAATGTTATCACCGTCTCCTGGCGCAAAGTCTGACGGAAGCGAGCGAACTGGCGGAGGCGCATCTCAAGGCGAACTCGTTGACTGCGCTCTATGATGGGGTGCTGATCCCGGCGTTGATCCTGGCGGAAAATGACGCGCGCAACGAGGAGCTCGATGCGGAACAGCAGGCGACGATTCACCAGCAGCTACACGACATCATCGAGGACCTGGGCACGTTGCCCCCGGCGCCTTCCAAGGTAGCGGCCGATGTGACAGTGGCGGAAGACACTCCGCCGCTTCGGCCGGTCCCCGGTATCCGTGTACGCTGTCTTCCGGCGCGCGCTTATCGCGATGAACTCGCCGGCATCATGCTGACCCAGGTCCTGAATCAGCAGGGATTCGAGGCAGAAAGTGTTCCCGCCGGGCTCAGCTCGGGTGAACTGGTGGAGCAGGTGCGCAAGGCGCAGCCCGAGGCGGTCTGCATCTCGGTCGTTTCTCCCTCGACCCTGATTCATGCCCGCTACCTCGCGGGCCGGTTACGGTCTGCGTTGCCCGAACTGCAGGTCGTGGTGGGCGTCTGGGCAGCGACCGAGAACCTGACCGAGGCCGGGGAACGCCTGCGCTCTTCCGGCGCCGATGAAGTCGTGGTCTCGCTCGCCGAAGCGGTCATGCAACTTTCGAAGAACACGTCCCAGGCAGAGGAAAATTGGGATGCGGCCCCGATCCCGCCTAACGAGACTGAGAGGCTCGCCATCCTCGAGAGCTTGAAACTGATCGACGCTGTGCCGGACCGGAATTTCGACCGGATCACGGCGAAGCTGACCCGCCTCTTTGAAGTGCCGATTGCCTTGATTACGCTGATCGATCGCGACCACCAGTGGTTCAAAGCGGAGACGGGCCTGCCGCCGGACCTTGCCGAAAAGGGCAGCTCGCGGGACGTCTCGGTCTGCGGTCATGTCGTCGCATCGAACGATCTTCTCGTCGTGGAGGATTTGGCGCGGGATCGCCGTTTTGCCAGTAACCCGCTCCTCAAGGAACGCGGGCTGCGCTTTTATGCCGGCGCACCGATTCGGATCAATGGGCTGCCGATCGGTTCCGTTTGCATCCTCGATACGAAGCCGCGTCGGCTGACCGACAAAGAAAAACGGGCGCTCGAAATCGCGGCGGAAGATGTGGTCGACGAAATCTCGCGCCGGTACAGTGAGCCCTCGGAACTATTGCCATCAGCGGCGTGAGAGCGTGCGGCTCGCGCGGTGGTTGGCACAGCGGCTGCTAAATACGTGTGCAAAGCTCGGGGGTCACTTAAAACAACTAAACTTGACGTTCACTTCCGTCAGCTTTTAGCGGGACCAGTAATGGCCCCGCGTTTTTTTTGTACGGCCAGGGGCCGGGCTATTTGCTATCGGTTATTGGTTATTTTGGGGATTGGGCGCAGTCAGGACATCGGTAACGATTTGTTGTTCATTGTTTTGAGATCGCGGGCGGCGACGTCGATGATCGGAGACCGCCGCGACAAACCAAATCCCCCGCTAAAGCGGTCGAGTCGCTCGAATCAACGCGCGCCGACTTTCTCTTAATGCCGCGGCGTGCCGGCGCGGCAGGATTCGAAGAGAAACCAGACGCGGCGCTCGGTTTCGTCGATCCAGTTTTCGAGTAGGCTGGCGGTGGCAACGTCTTCGTGTTCGTCGCAGAGCCCGTGAGCTTCGCGCATGCGCCGCGCGAGGTCGCCATTGTCTTCCCGCAACTCCGCCAGCATGTCGAGCGGCTCGACATAATCCGCGTTGTTGTCTTTGACCCGCTGCATCTTGCCGATCTGGCCGGTCGAATGCAGAGTCGTGCCGCCAATTTTGCGGACGCGCTCCGCCATCGGATCGGTCATGGCAAAAAGCTGGTCGGCTTGTTCATCGAGGAGCAGGTGATAATCGCGGAAATGCGGCCCGCTCATGTGCCAATGGAAATTTTTCGTCTTCAGGTAGATGGCGAAGACGTCAGCGAGGAGCGCGTTGATCGCGCCGGAAATGTCTTTCGTTGCTTTCGCAGAAAGATCGGTCGGGGTGACGAGCGGAGCTTTAAACTTTCGCTGTGCGGTGGTGGAGTGATTGGATTTCATGATTTTAAAGGAAACGTCGGGCCGGAATGGGAGGAAGCAATCCAGCTAAAATAGAATACGCGTCTCCTCGCCTGAAAGGATGCCTTCCGTTCCGGGCGCAATTTGCTCACGTCAACGCGAGCAACCGATTCGTCGGCGGGCGGATCTTGCGCGGACGTGGCCAGACTCGGAAATAAGAGTGCGAGGCGCAAGACTCGGATCAGGGAACTTCAAGGTTTGAAGGGCCCCTCGCAAATGCTCTCGCTGACGGCGCGACGCTCGTTAGGGCTTTCCGCTTTCTGGAGTTTTTCCGGGAGGCTTTCGATCGCGCCCGGTTTTCCGACCGCCGCCATCGCTTCGACCTTGAAGGCATCTGGAATCCTGAGCTCGGCGCGGGCACGATCGTGGTCGAAACCGACCATGCCGTGGACAACGAATCCCTGGCTGAAGCCTTGCAACGCGAAATTCTCCCAGGCCGACCCGCAATCGTAGGAATGGGTGAGGTTGGGTTTCTCGTTGTGCTCAAAATTCCTCCGCGAGATGAAGACGACGAGCGCGGCGGCGTCTTTCGCCCAGAGTCTGTTTCCTTCCACGAGGAGCCCGAGAAAGGTGGGCCAATGCTCGGTCTCGCGCCGGGCATAGAGGGCGCGCCAGGGCTGCGCGTTGTAGGAGGAAGGCGCCCAGCGGGCGGCCTCGAAGAGGCGCATGAGTTCGTCGTTGGGAATGCTCTCGCCCGTCATCGCACGCGGCGACCAGCGATCGAGGATGAGTGACTCGATCGAGTGTTCTGCGTGGCGTTTCTCGCTCCCTTTGATCATGGCAGGAAAATGCGCGAGTCGCAGAAGACCCGCAATGGCATTCGCACAGAATTACCAGTCTCGGGTCGCGGTCGCGCCCTCCGAGATCGAGATCGTTCGCGGTCCGCCTTCGTTTGATCGTTAGGCGAAAAGCTACTTCACAGGGACGAAATAGACTTTGTGGGCGGCGAAATCGATGATGCCCCAGCTCTGGCCCAGAAAGTCCATCCCGAGCAATCCGACCAGCTTACCTCCGGTGTCCTTGTAGAAGCCGGTCGGAGCCACCACCATTTTCGCCCGGAGGACCTCGACGCCGCCGACTTTAAAGCTGTCCGGTTCGCCCATTTCCGTTTCTACTCGCGCACCGGCGACATCAGTAAACTCTCCGCCGCCCACTCGATAGCTTTTGAACTTGGCCTGCGCGGCAAAGCGACTATCTATAACCGTGAGGTACGATCCTGTATCGACAATCATCTTGCCGGCGACGCCGTTGATCGAAACGTTGACGATCAGCCCATCGTTCGTTTGATCGAAAGTGGCGGAATGGTAGCCGAGTTCCCTGAGGGCTGGTTCCAGATTCGCGGTCCGCCCGGTTCCGGGCGGTTTCAAATAAAGGCGGGCGTTGGGAAGGTCGATGATCGCGGCGCATTTTTGCAAAAACGCCATGCCGAGAAAGCCATCCGCATCGCGGTTCACCCTATGCGCGTTACCGAGCGTGCCATCGGTGTAATACAGGCCTTCAATATCGCGATTTTGGAGGGACTTGAGGGTAGCGAAATAGAGCGTTGTCCCCGAGACTTGAACGTTGCCGATCGCGAAGGAGTCCGCCGTTCCCTGACTAATGGATCCGATCGCTTTTCCGCTTACGGCGAAGGAGGTGCCCTTGATTAGGTGAGGCGGGACGCGGAGAAGTCTGCTGGTCGGATTTGAAAGGAGGATCTGGTGTGAGGCAGCGCCGGTGTCGAGGATGAGGCGAATGGGATGGCCGTTGAGGCTGGCCTCCATGAAAAGTTCGTTGGCGAGAGGCCTCTTCAACTCAACGACCCCATAGCCGTCGCGCTGGATGGTATCGAGTTTGATCAGGCTTCTGGCTTGGGCGGGCGCGGGAAAAAGCGCGGCGCAGGCCATAGAGAAGAGGACGGATTTAACCCACCGGGGAGTGCCGGGAGAAACATTTTGCATACCCTTCATTTGCCATGAACGGTCGAGATTTGGCAAGCGTTAAACGCGCTGCAAAGAGGGCGATCAGCGGCGTAACGAGGAAAAGAAAGAGAATTGAGCAGTGCGAGATGTCGCGATTGCTCCTTGGGTTTGACCATTTGGCTCGTCCGGTGATCGCCTAGTGACTAAAGCGTGCCATTAATTCGCCGCGGGCGAGAATATGATTCTTCAGCGCGCGCTCCACCGCGGAGCGTTTGGCGCCGGATTTGAGATCAATTTTTTGGTCGAGGGCAAAGACGCGAAAGTAGTAGCGATGCGTGCCCGAGGGCGGACACGGACCGCCGTAGCCGCGCTCGCCGAAGTCATTCGTGCCTTCGATCGCGCCGGACGGGACATTCTTTTCTCGAAGTTGAGTCGCGCCCGGATCGATGTTCCAAAGGAGCCAGTGCGTGAACAAGCCGCCCGGCGCATCCGGGTCGTCCACAATGAGGGCGAGACACTTCGCTGCTTTCGGAATGCCGTGAAACTGAAGCGGCGGACTCACGTTGGCGCCCTTGCAGGTAAATCGGGCGGGAATCGTGCCGCCGGCTTGGAAGGCGCGGCTGCTGACACTGAGTTGCGCGGATGCGCTCGCAGCGAAAGCAAAAACGAAACCTGCAGCGATGACTCCGAGCGAATTCATCCGAGACCGATCACTTCATAACAAAACACCCATGCAACCGGCAAGAATAGAGGCCACGGATGAACACGGATTGACACAGATAAAGGCTAATTCCAAATCCGTGTTTCATCCGTGTTAATCCGTGGCTGAAATTTCCTTCGACCGCTTGGGCGCATGGCAGCCTTTTCAACCATGCCTGGCGGTCGCAAGACAGCGTCGCTCATGGCGAATTACGGCTCTTTCTCGTAAATCCCGACGAAAGAGGTCTTCCAGCTGGCGCCGGTGTTGGTCGAGGTTTCCCAATGTTGCTTCACCTTGCCGTCTGGCAGTGGCGTCCAGGTGATGCGGTTGATGACGGTCCCCTTCGCGCCTTTGCTTTCTCCGGTCAGCACCATCGCGCCATCCTTCAAGTTTCCTCGCAGGTGCAGGATGGTGCCGTCGCCGCCGACCCAATCCTGGTGCCACTTTTTCTCCGTCGGGTCGTAGTAGTTGATACTCGTCCCGCCCTGGCCGGTGGCGGAAGTCCATTGTTCGCGGATGGCGCAACCTTCGGAAACCCGGCTGATTTCACTCGTGCCGACTTGTTTTCCCTGCGCGCCGGTCACCTTCCACTTGCCTAACCAAAAGTCGAATTGGCGAAACTCCGCGGCCACGCACGCCGGCGGGGGAGGCGCCGCGGGCGCGCGGGCGGGAGTGGGCGATGCCGCTCGCCCCGTGGCCGTGAAAGCCAGCGCAGCGAGCAGCAGCGCGCCGGCTCTGATCAGACCAAAAAAAATGCGCTATTTCTTGCGCGTGTAATTGATCTCCATCGTCTTCACTTCCTGGCCGCCGTGATCTTCATACCACTCCATTTGGTGATGATCCTTGTCGGTCATCTTTATCACCTGGCGTACTTTGGTCTTCATTCCCGGCATCATTTCCATTTCTGATGTGTAGGTGAAAGACTTCGTGGCGGGATCATAATCGCCTTCTGCCATCAAGATGCCGGTGCCCATGTTGTCACCCCAGGTGCTCACAAATTTCTTTTTCACATTGTCATAGCCGTCCATGGCCATGCCTTTAAAGGTGAAATCCTTCATCTTGCCGTCCGCTCCGGGCATCTTCATGTGGCCGGTCACATCGGTAATGAAGTAACGCCCTCCCATAATTGGCTTGGTCACAGACGTGCCTTTGGAC
>JBDTCM010000228.1:0-7947 GCA_039923575.1 Chthoniobacterales bacterium | reverse complement strand
CGGGGCTAATGTCGGTCGCGCCTCCGGCGCTTCGAATCGGCTACAGGTTTCTTGAAAACGCTCTAGGAGCTGGCGAGACGCAGGCGGCGAATCCGAGAGCACTGTCGTCAGGCCGGAGGGAGCGCCCATTCCAGGACGAATTCCGCACCCTCGCGCGCCGCGCTCACTACCATCGACGAGCCGGCTGCAGCCACCTTCGCTTCCGCTTTCGCGGTGATCTCAGTCATCTTGTTGTCGTGATGATCGGGATCGTGATGGAAAAGGAATAAGTGTTTCACTCCGGCCCGCAGCGCCAGGTCGACGGCATCATCGACACAGGTGTGACCCCAGCCGAGACGACTCGGGTATTCGGTCGCATCGTATTGCGTATCGCCGATCACGACGTCCGCTTCGCGAATGAATTCGATCACTTTTTCATCCTGCGCGCGCGCGTAATCGAGGTTCGCCGGCGAAGTTTCGCCGGCCAATTTTTGCCGCTCGATTTCGTGCCGCTCGTAGGCTTCGTGATCGGGCATGTAAACGATGTCGCCGCTCGGTGTGCTCAAGCGGTAACCGAGGCAGATGCCGGGATGGTTCGCGAAAATCGTGCGCACTTTGATGCCATCGAGCTCGAATTCCATCTCGCTCAACTCCTCGAAAGTGACGTGGCTCGCCATTTGGTTGAGCCCGACCGGGAAAAACGCGCTCTGCATTTGCTCAAAGAGCGCGCCGCGCAATCCGTGCACCGCGCCCTCGTAGCCGACGATGCGGACGTTCACCTCCGGGTTATAGGCCGGCATGAAGAAAGGAAACCCCTGGATGTGATCCCAGTGGGTGTGGGTGACGAGCATCGTGATATTGAGCGGTTTTTCTCGGAATTCGCGCATGAGCGATTGGCCGAGCGCGCGAATGCCGGAACCGGCATCGAGAATGATGACCTGGTCGCCGACCCGCACTTCGACGCAGGAAGTGTTGCCGCCGAAAATCGCGGTCTGGATTCCAGGCGTAGGAATCGAGCCGCGCACGCCCCAAAACCGGATCCGGGTTGGCCCGGTATAGGGCTTCGTCTTTTTGGCCGGGCGATCGCCTTCGTGGCAGCGCGCGAGCGACGCGAGCAAATCCGCTGGCACGATCGGTTTGACGAGGTAATCGTTCGCGCCGGTCTCGAACGCGGTCTCGCGGTCATTGGCAAAACGGCTCACCCCGGTGAGGAGGACGTGGGTCGATTGCAGGGGCGGTTGTTCCCGAATCAGGCGGCAGACTTTGAAGCCGTTGCGTTTCGGCGTGCGCAGGTCGCAGATTACCGCCTCGGGTTGATACTTCTGGACCAGTTCCAATCCGGCTTCACCATCTTCCGCTTCGAGGACGCGCCAGCCCTGCCCGATCACGCATTGGGAAACAAGCGCGCGGGAAAGGACGTCGCTATCAATCAGGACGAGAGATTTCATGGCGCAGTTATCTTCGTTAGGCGAATCCAGGCACGATTGCCGTCGCCGGAAAGCGCGGTGCAACCGATTTCGCCGCCGCAGTTTTTCACCACGATGCGACAAAAATGGAGGCGGAGCGCGGCCGCGCTTGCGGGCGCGGCGTAGCCGAGAAGATTCTCGCCAGTTTCCAGCGCCACCGGCGCGCCGTTATCTTCCACGCGCAGATAGAGCGTTTCCGGTTCGTTCTCCGTGCGCACGATGACGGCGCCGCCCGTCGCGGTGCGTTCGAGCGCGTTCTCGAGCAGGTTGCCGATGACCCGTTCGAGCTGCGCGGCATCGGCCGGAATCTGCACCATGCTGGTGGAGCCTTCACAGGCGTTCAGGGTCACTCCTTTTTCGACAAAAAGCGGGCTCGCCGTTTCCAGGGCGCGTTCCATAACCTCGTCCCAAGGCGCGCTCGTGTTCGTTAGGCTGGATAGGCCATAGGCTTTGCGCAGCTCGTCCTCGAAGACGCCGAGGATGCGGTGAATGAGCATCTGCTGCTCCTGCGTCGCGCGGGTCGCGAGACCGAGGAGGAGCTTGGTCCGCGGTCCGTTGTCTTCCAGCTCGATCAGGCGGAGCGAAGTGATGGCGTTGGCGAGCGCGGCGGTCATCTCGTCGGCCACGCAGTGGAGGAGGATTTCCTTTTTCTGGATCTCGGAATTCAGGCGCTGGTGCGCGATGACCGTTTCGCGCGCGTGTTGCAGAACGGATTTCCTGGCTTCAAACGCTTCCCCGAGCCGTTCGAGGAGGAGAAGCGCCTGGCCGTTTGCGGTCAGGGCGGTGGCTTCGAGCTGAATTTCCGCGCCGCTCCCGGTTTCAATCCACGGTCCTGACTTCACCTGCCCGCCGCCGCCGTCGCGCCAGCATTGTTCAGCATCGATGAGGAAATTTTCCAGGAAGGGCGAGGCGTCGGCGACCGGCAGGACCCCGCCGCCTTCCCGCAGCGCGGGCCAGAGATCGCCGAGCCAGGAGGGCGCCTTGCCTGACAAACGCAGCGCGCCCGATGGTTCGCGCGCGAACTGCACCAACCCGAGTGCGTCGAGCACCGCTTCGGCGGGAGAATCAAACGCTGGCATCTCGTTAGGCTGGCCGGGTCATGCGGCGCGCGAGATCGGCAAAAGCCTCTTCCACGCCCGCGCCTTCCCTGGCACTGGTCTTGATGATGGTGAAATTTTCCGCGCGCAGCGCGGTGATGCGCGCTTCATCCACTTCCCATTGCGGAGCGAGATCGGCTTTGTTGAGCGCGAGAATAAAAGGGGCCGCGCCCAGGCTGGCGGCGACGCGTTTTTGCAACTCAAGCGCGAGATCGAGCGTGACCCGCCGGGTTCCATCCGCCACCAGCAGGTAACCGCTCGTCCCGCGCAAGTAGGACGCTTGCAGCCGCTGAAAATCATCGTCGCCCGCGAGGTCCCAGATCACGAGGGTGACCTCGGTTCCATCCACCGGCACCGTTTTCTTGTCGATCTTCACGCCGACGGTGGTGAGATATTTGTCCGAGAACATGCTGTGGACGAATCGCGCCACCAGGCTGGTCTTGCCGACGCCTGAAGTACCGAGGAGGCAGACCTTTTTCTGGATCATGGTTTCGGCACCACCTTTAATTCCACCCGGCGATCGGATTGCTCCGCCGCCGGCACACCCGTGACTTGCGGCGCGCCCAGGCCCATTGCCTTAAAGAGCGACGGCGCGAAACCGCACTTCACCAGGAAATCCTGCACCGCATTGGCCCGGCGCTGGCTCAGGTCCAGATTTTTCGATCCGCTCCCGACCGAATCCGCATAACCGCGCACCTCGACCTGCACGTCCAGCCCGAGCCGGCTCGCCGCCGTCAGGCAGCGATGCATTTCCTCCGGCAAACGGGAGAGCGCGGTGAAACCCTCGGTCGCGAAGTTGTCCTTGTTGGGGAGAAAATAAACAAACGCGCTTTCAATGACGGACTTCGATTGTTGGAAGGCGCGCTGATCGAGATCGATCAGGTTGTGTTTGTCGATGGCGCCGATGCCGGGGACGGAAGTCGCGTCGCGCCGCACCCGCATCAGCCAGGCATGGGGCGCTTCCCCGGCCAGGACGAGAGTGTTTTTTTCCATCTGCACATTGACGGTGTCGGGCAGATGGAAGCGATCGATGAAACGCTGGAGGACAAATTTGCTGTCGTAGATGACTTGCAGACGCTCCTCGGAAATTTTCTCGATCCCGGGAAGTTTGGTCGCGCCCTCGCGCACTGGCTCGAGCCACTCGTAGGGAGCGGCGCCGGCCAATTGGAGCGTTCCATTCGCCACCTTCGCAGTCGCGCCCGCGGGCAGCGGAAACGCGCGGCGAAAGCGGCCCAGCGCCAATTCGGGATCATAGGTCACGCGCACGTCGTTTTCGCTCAGCGAGGTGACGCCCGGCGATTGCATGCCATCCTCGCGCACGCGGCGCAGCCATTCGTAGGGCACCGCGCCGCTGATGGCGAGCGCACCGTTCGTTAGGCTCAGTTGCGTGCCGGCCGGTTTGCCGAAGCGCTTCTCGAAACGGCGCAGCACGCTGGTGTCGTCGAGCGCGAGGTAATCTTTCCACTCGAAGCGCAGCCGCTCGGGATTGACCCCGGCGGCGCGGGCCAGCGCGGCCGGATCGGCCACCGCCGGATCGCGCAGACCGGCCACGCGCGAACGAAAGATCCAGCCTTTCTCCGCCTGCGTCACGGCAATACCCGGCGCGGCATTTAATCGCCTGACGAAATCCTGCCAGCGTCGTTCACTCTGCCAGCCGACGACCAATGCGGCCGTGATCAGTCCCGCGCCGGCCGCAAGCGCGATCCACGCGGTCCGATTTCCGCCGGAGGTTTTCTTGGGCGCGTATTGCGCGCGCAGGCACGCTTCCAATTCCGGCCGGAGCGCTTCAAATTCCGCCGTGTCGCCTTCGAATTTCGCGAGCGCGGAACCTTTCAGGACGTGGACGCTCTCGACCGCGTTCTCGAGCGCGGCGTGCAGATCGCGCGGCGGGTTGCCGCGAATGACCGCGGCGAGGTAGGCGTGCGCCCCCGGCACGATCCAGACCTGCAATTCGCCGATCCGAAATTCTTCCAGACCTTCGTCGCGCCCGGTCTTGAACGAGTCGCGCGCGAAATCCTGAATCGCGCTTAGCATGCCGGCCACCATGTCGGAATCCTGGGTTGCGGCCGCATCGGCGCTCACGTGCAGGAGCGAGAGACTCGTCTCGCGGTGGATGAGAAAAATCTGCTCCACTCGGTAGACGAGGCTGCGGAGCATGACGATCTCGGCGAAACTGCGTCCGGTCCGCATCGCCTCGAAACGCCACTTCAATCCCTGCCAGGAAAAACTCTGCTCGAGCGATTGGTTAAGCGATTGCAGGAGAGTGCGCAGACTTTCCGCGATCGATCGCCTAACGACCGGTCCGATAATCGGACTGAGGGCGTCGATGAAAACCCCCGGGCGTTTCTCGATCGACTCGCGGACCGATCCCTCGACCGCGGGTTGCAGGGCGCGGGACAATTCCGCACTGCGGTCGCGAGTGAGGGTGAGCGCTTCGGGCAGGACCGACGCGATCTCGTGCGCACGCTGTTCCTTGTCGTCGAGCCGGTCCTGAATTTCCCCCAGCTGGTCGCGCTCCGGCTGGTTGATCAGCCGGCGCAGCTCCGCCAGGTCGTCCACCGGTTTTCGCGGCGAGGAGCGCATCCGATGGAGATGCTAGGACGCGCCCGGGACGCGGAATTCGTTTTTCAAGCGCATCGCGACTTCGGTCAGCATCTCGGCGAGTGCTTCGCGGCCGGTCATGGCGTCGCGGATTTGCCCAGCCTCGTGCTCGAGCCGGCCTTTCATTTGGTCGTGCTTTTCCTTCATTTCATCGCCGAGGGCTTTGGATTGTTCGAGCAATTGCGCGCGCAGATCGCGAATATCTTTCGCGGCCTGACTGTCGAGATTGCTGATCTTCAGCTCCAGACCCTTGACCGTTTCTCCCATTTCATGGGCGAGCTGCTGGATCGCCTGCACGCGCTCCGTCTGCTCGGTCTTGACCCGGTTGGTCATCGATTCGGCCTCGCCCTTCATGAACGTTTCGAGGGCCTGCAACTGCCGCTGCAAGTCACCGCGCAATTCCCCGGCTTCGCGCGCGAGGCGCTCCTCGAGTTTTTGGAAACGGCCGTCGTAATCGCGCATTTGCGACCCGAAAAGAATGTTGCGAATGCGATCGACATTGCCGCTCTCGTCGATCGTGCCGTTCTCGCCGTGGCGAGACATCTGCTGCTCTTCCTGTGCTTTCATAATTTCTCCTTTTGCCAAAGACAAACGCAAACGGCGCTTGTCGCCGACATGTTATGCAAATTCGGTCGCCGGAAGCAATCTTTGTCTGGCGCCTCCAGCTTTAAGCTTTAAGTGTTAAGTGTTAAGAGGATTTGCGCGCGCCCCGCTTAAAACTTAAAACTTAACCACTTAAAGCCGCCGAAATGTCCTGCGCCAAAATCGACCCCGCCCTGCACCAGGCGCAGAAGCCGCCCTGGATCAAAGTGCGGCTGCCGTCCAATCCCATTTTCTTTTCGACCAAGGCGCTCATCTCCGATTTGCGCCTGCACACCGTCTGCGAGAGCGCGCAATGCCCAAACCGCTGGGAATGCTGGAGCCACGGCACCGCGACGATGATGATCGCCGGTGAACGCTGCACTCGCGCCTGCGGTTTTTGCGCGGTCAGCACCGCCAAACCTTTTGCGCTCGAGGAAGACGAACCCCAGCGCGTCGCGGAAGCCGTTAGGCGGCTCCAGCTCAAACACGTCGTCATTACCGCGGTGGCGCGCGATGATTTGAAGGATGGCGGTGCGGAACATTTTGCGCGCACCATTCGCGCCGTCCGCGAGATGGATCCCTCCATTATCATCGAAGTGCTCGTGCCGGATTTCCACGCGCAGGACTGGTGCATCCAGCTCGTGCTCGATGCCGCTCCGGAAATTTTCAATCACAACCTTGAGACCGTCGAACGACTCACACCCTCCGTCCGCTCCCGCGCTAAATACCGCACCTCGCTCCAGGTCCTGTGCCGCGCCAAAGAACTTTCGTCCCGCGACCGCGGGATCGTGACCAAGAGCGGCGTCATGCTCGGCCTCGGCGAAACCGAGCCGGAACTTTTCCAGGCCATGGACGACCTGCGCGAAGTCGGCTGCCAGGTCCTGACGTTAGGCCAGTATCTTCGCCCGACCCCGCAACATCTGCCGGTCGTCGAATACATCACGCCGGAGCAGTTCGATCTCTACGGCGACATCGCTCGCGGCAAAGGCTTTGACCATGTCGCCTCCGGTCCGCTCGTCCGGAGCTCCTACCACGCGGCGGATTTTCATCCCGTCGTTCGCTAGCAATGGATAGCGCAGCGCCGCGCACAGGTCGCCCGCTGACTCGCTCCAACGTCGCCGCCGCCATCCCTGCTTATCACGAAGAAGCCTTCGTCGGCGGCGTCGCCGAGCGCGTCCGCGTGCAACTCGATCACGTCCTCGTAATCGATGACGGCTCCACCGACGCGACCGCGGCTCGTGCGCGCGAAAGCGGCGCCGAGGTCATCGTCCATCCCGTCAACCTCGGGAAAGGGGAAGCGATCAAGACCGGCCTGCGCCACTGGCTGGAGCGCCCCGAGATTGAATTCATCCTCCTGCTCGACTCCGACGGCCAGCATTTGCCGGAGGAAATTCCCCGCTTCTTCGAAGCCGCCGCCGCCACCGCCGCCAGCCTCTTCATCGGCACGCGTATGAACGACGTGCGCGACATGCCCTTCGTTAGGCGCACCGTCAATCGCTACATGAGTCGTCGCATCAGCCGGCTTTGCGGGCAGGAGGTGCCCGATACCCAGTGCGGCTATCGCATGATCCAGCGCGACCTCGTCCCGCATCTCCTCGCCGGCACGAGTCGCTTCGATTACGAGACCGAGATGCTCATCGTTGCCAGCCGCGCCGGCTTCCGCATCGCTTCCGTTCCGATCAGCACCATCTACTCCGATGAGGTCAGCAGCATCCACCCGGTGCGCGATACGATTCGTTTTTTCCAATTGATGCGGCGCTACGAAAAACTGTAGCCGGGATCGGTGCTCCCGGCCGATCGACAACTACCGCGCGCCGCGATACACGCCCCGGCTCATCGGTTTGCGAATCGGCTTCGATAAGTTGCGCTTTTGTGATTGAACTAACGAGGGATCGAGTTCGGTTTTTCTTGATTGGACTCGCGGCTGCTCTGGCTGCCGCCCTGGTCCGCGCCATCCTCTTCCGCTTCGTCGGGGCGGCGATTCCCTTCCTCACATTTTTTCCCGCCGTAATCCTGGCTTCTCTCTGGGGCGGAACGCGCGCCGGAGCAACCTCGTCCCTCGCGTCGCTCTGGATGGTGACCGGGTTCGCTCCAATGGATCGGTTCGACTGGTTCAGCCTTCTCTTTTTCGCCAATTTTTCGAGGAACTAGTGCAGCGTAACGAATGAATCAGCTACGCGTTGTAGAATCTGGACGAGCGGAAGCTCGTCCCTCCGGAGGGA
>JBDTCM010000227.1:0-4911 GCA_039923575.1 Chthoniobacterales bacterium | reverse complement strand
CAACCAGTTGGTCTCCTCCGGTTGCAGCTCGTTTTTGCTGAAGACGAGGCGGACATCGGTCTTGAGGCGGTTCTTCTCCTCGAGGAGTTCCTTGACGCGGTCATTGAGCTGCAAAAAAGGGCTGAGCAGGATGAGCCGGTCGCGCGCGAGCCGAATAATCTCCTCGAGATAATAGTTGGCCGCACTAGTATTTAAGAATTTCGCCATAATTACCATAAAGCAGCTAGGGTGCCACTTTTGTGGGGGCCGTACGGCTGTAGCGTCCGCTGTCCTCAGCGGAAAACCGGGGATGCGCTGAGACAGCGCACACTACAACGCTGGTGGCAGCGGCTTGGCGGCTATGGGGACGAAATGCCGGGAGGGCCAGGAGTTGACGGGCGCGGTGAGGCTTCCTGCGGCGGACACTCCGAAAGGGTTCGCGAGCAGGCGCCCCCCGCTACAGCGAGAAGTCGAGCACGATCTTCCCGCAGGTGCGGTTCGACTCAAGGTGTTGGTGCGCCGCGCGAATGTCCGCCACCGGATAAACCCGGTCGATGACAGGCCGAACCACGCCCCGGGCGACGAGCGGGAGGACGTGGGCGGCAAATCGCCGCGTGGCTTCGGCTTTTTCCTCGATCGATCGCGCCCGCAGGACGGTGCCGATGATGGTGGCGCGTTTCCGCAGGGCCAGACCGAGATCGATTTCAGCTTTTCGGCCCGCGCTCGTGGCCGCGCAGATCAGGCGCCCGCGGGTCGCGAGCGCCTGGAGATTGGCGGGAAAATAGTCGCCGCCGACGAGGTCGAGGATCACGTCGACGCCGCGATCTCCAGTGAGTTCCCGGATGCGTTCGACAAATTGTTGCGGCGAACCGCTCACTGTGATGCCCTCGTCGAGCCCGAGCGCGCGCACCTGCTCGAGTTTCGCGGCGGTGCGCGAAGTACCGTAGACTATCGCGCCGGCGGCATGCGCCAACTGCACGGCGGCAGTCCCAACACCGGAAGCGGCCGCGTGCACCAGAACTCGCTCGCCCATTTGCAATCCGGCCAGGGTGAAAAGCGCATCGTGCGCCGTGATAAAAACCTCCGGCATCGCTGCGGCCTCAGCCCAATCCAGTTCCGTGGGAATGCGGGCGAGATTACTTTCCGGGACGACAACAAATTCCGCCTGCGCACCGCCCGCGGTGATGCCGAAGACTCGATCGCCAATCTTCCACTTGCGCACTTCGTCGCCCGTGGCCTCCACTTCGCCGGCAAATTCGAGGCCGGGAATGTTTTCGGGATAGCCGGGTGGGGCGGGATATTTGCCCTCGCGCTGCAGGATGTCGGCGCGGTTGAGGCCGGCGGCGTGAACTCGGACGCGGACGCGATCCGCCGTCGGCGGGGCGGGCGTTGCGACTTCCTGCAACCCGATCCCTTCGGTTCCTCCGTGGGAGGTGATGACGATCGCGCGCATGCTTTTGGCTGAAGTCTAATGCAGGAATTGGCTGCCGTTTCGAGAAACCGGACGAGCGGCCTCTGGCTCTGTAGAGCCAACGGCTCGGAGAGAAGCTCGTCCCTCCGGAGGGTCATGCTTCCGCATGACCAGATTCTCACTCACGGCCGGGTAAGTCTCCGGCGGGGAGAACAAACGTCTCGCCAATCTCGCGCAGCGCGATCCGCTCGGGTTCTCGCTGGAGAGCCGCCTTGAAACGTTCGATCGGTTCGTGGAACGGTTCAAAGCTGAGCTTAAAGGTCTGGTGATGGACCGGCATGATGAAACGAGCTTCCGTCATGTCTGCCATCGCGATCGCTTGTTCCGGCGTGCAATGGGAGCGAATCCACGGCTGGTATGCGCCGGTGGCCATGATGGCGAGATCGCAGGGCCGGCCGTCGCGTACATTCTCGAAGTCGTTCGTTAGGGCAGTGTCGCCTCCGAAGATGACGCGGCGCCCCGCGCGCTCGATGAGGTAGCCGTTGTAGCCCCGGTAATTGTCGTATTGCAGCCGCGCGCCCCATTGTTTGACGCGAAATGCCCTAACGAGCAGATCGCCCGTCGCAGCCTGAATCCGATGCGTCTCGTTCCATCGCAGTTCGGTGATTTGGCGCAGGCGAGTCCAGCGCAACAGATCGCGCGTCCGCGGCGCGGTCACGACCTGAGTTTGCTTTCCGAAACAATGCAGGGTGCGCGTGTCGATGTGATCGAAGTGGGCGTGCGAGAGAAGGATGAGGTCAATCGGCGGCAGTTCATGAAACTCGAGCGCCGGTTGGGTGAGGCGCTTCGGGCCGATTGTGAGGAAGGGCAGGCGAATGCCGATGCGGGGGAAAAGGACCGGATCGGTCAGAATGGTGACGCCGAAAAAATTGAGCAGGACGGTGGAGTGCCCGAGCCACGCGGCCGTCAGGCGATCGCTAGGCCATTCCTGCGGGCAAGGCCGGGCCGCCGCGGGCGCGATCGGGCGGCGCAGCTCAAGGATCCATTCGCGCCAGAGATGCGCGAGCCAGTTGCGGCGCGCGCCTGGTGGATTATTCGCGGACAGAATGAAGAAGAGCCGCCGTCGTTATTTGACGACGCCGATCTCGGCCCGGCGATTTTTCGCCCAGGCTTCTTCGTTGGAGGAGGGATCGGCCGGCATTTCCGCGCCGAAGCTGACCGTCTGGATGTTCTGGGCGTTGGCGCCCATCGCGATCAACGCTTCGCGGACCGATCCGGCGCGGCGTTCACCGAGGCCGCGGTTGTATTCGGCGGTTCCGCGCTCGTCGGTGAAGCCGGCGATGATGATCTGTCCGTTGTTCTGCTGCAAAAAGCCGGCGACCTGCTGAATCTTGCTGTTCTCGGAGCTGCGGATGGTCTGGCTGTCGAAATCAAAGTAGATCGGCTGGAACTGGCTGCGGTCGACGTTGCCGCTCATGAAGTTGGTGCCTTCCTGCCGCTCCGGCAAAGGCGTGCCGGTGACGTAATCGCCGGTGTTGCCGGCCGTTTGGCCGCGGCCTTTCTTGTTCGAGCAGGCGGGAAGGACGACGAGGCCGAGCAAGAGAGCGCCAAAGAGCGCGAGCCTAACGACGGAGAAATGACGGCAAAATTTGGAATTCATAAGCGAAAGCGCACCATAACGGCAGCGCTTGGGCATGCAAGCCGGTCCGCGCAGGTCGAGTTCGTTAGGCGGATTTCTCCGCACTGAAACCGTGCAGGAGCCGGTGGAAAAATCCACCCTCCGCGTCCTCGAAGTCGACGATTTTCCCGGCCCGCGCCACGAGCACGGGACAATCGGCACGGTTGAGAATGCCACGGGTCAAATCGCCCATGATGTAGTGGCGGAAGGGGCCGCGCGCCTGCGAGGTGCCGGTCACGATCAGATCGTGCTCGCCCACCTCCACCTCGGTGAAGATTTGGTCGAGAGCGAGCCCGTGCCGGATCCGCACCTCGACCGAGATCCCCATTTTTTCGAGACTCTCTTTTTGTCCACGCAGGTTGCGTCCCAGCTCCGAGCTGGAGGCGAGGAGGCGGCCGACGTCTTCTTCCAGCCTAACGAGATCGCCGAAGATCGCCGGCGGTTGCGCCATGACGTGGAGGAGAGTGACTGTGCCCCCCACGCATTTCGCGATCTCGCCCGCCAGCTCGACCGCGTCGTCGATGAATTTCTTTCCGCCGGTACAGACGAGGATGCGCTGGATGCGATTGCAGGCGCCGGTGGCGACCAGGACGGGCGGCGGAATCGCCTTGATCAGCTCGTAAGTCTTTTCCGGCCGCCAGTAGAGCCCGCCACTTCCTTTGCGGCGGGCACCGATGATGGCGAGGTCGTACTCGTTGGCCGTCGTCTCGGCCAGGATTTGGCGAATCGGTTCACCGGAGCGCACCACGATTTCCAGAGAGACATCCTTTTGCCGGAGCGCATCCGCTTCGCCGGCGAGGGCGCGCCGCAAGGGTTCATCATCAGCCGGATTCTCAACAATCCCGAGGAGTGTGGTCTGCGAGTGGCAGGGCCCGGCGATCAGCCCGCCCAGCCGGGCGGGATTATCCGCGGGATCGGTGCCGTCGCTGCAAATAAGGATGCGCATCTGGGACTAGAGTTTGTGTCCGGAAAACAAAGTGTAGATGACGATAGCCGCCCCGATCAACGGCAGCGGAACAAAGAAGAGACGGATTTTTGGGCCCGCAAAATATTGGGTGGAAGTGGCGCCGATCTGCGCCCCGATGGCGGCGCCGGTTTGCATGACGAGCGCAATCAAGACATCGACGTTGCCTTTGATCGCATGGGAGAAGGTGCCGTAGCTCGCGGAAATGATGATCTCGAAAAGATCGGTCCCGACCGCGAGATGGGTGGGAACGCCCAGGACATACACCATCATCGGCATCCGGATGTAACCCGCGCCGCCGCCCAGAAATCCGCTGAAAACTCCACCGATGAAAGAGACGAGGAGAATGGTCCAGAGCGAGATGGATTTAATGCCGGAAACCGGGAGCGAAATCATCGGCCAAAGTTTAAGGCGATGAATCCAGGCGGTGACGTGAGCAAAGGAAGTCTCGTCGCCCTTGCCGCGGGATTTGCGGTCGCCCCGCCGTTGCATGCGCAGAGTTCTGGCGCTTTCCCAGATCATGAAGCCGGAGACGCTGAAATAAATCGTGATCGAAACGATACTGACCACAAAATTGATGTTGCCCCCGCGTTTCAACATTTGGATCAACTGCGCGCCGGTTTCCGCGCCGAAAATCGTGCCGATCGCCATGATCAGACCGAGCCGAAGATCGACGTTGCCGAGGGCGCGATGGCGTTTCGCCGCTACCACCGAGGTGCCGACGATGTGGGCGAGATCGGTGCCGACCGCCAGGTTCCAGTCCAGGCCGAGGGCGCGCAACATCGGACCCGCGATAAAGCTCCCGCCGACGCCGAAGAATCCGCCCATCAATCCGATAAAGAAACCGAGGACGGCCAGGTAAACTGGATTGATCTCCGC
>JBDTCM010000226.1:0-10621 GCA_039923575.1 Chthoniobacterales bacterium | reverse complement strand
ATCTCATCGTGCTGGATATTAATCTGCCGGGACTGGATGGCTTCTCCGTGCTGGCGCGCTTGCGCAAAGAGCATTCCACCGCGCGCATCCTCATCCTGACTGCGCGGGGCGAGGTGAATGATCGGGTCAAAGGACTCAAGGCGGGGGCGGATGACTACTTGCCGAAGCCGTTTTCCATGGGCGAGCTGCTGGCGCGCATCGAAGCTCTCGGCCGGCGCGCCGCGACGCCGACGGCGGTGGACTTGCTTAAAGTCGGAGACCTACAGATGGATGTACAGCATCGACGCGTTAGCCGGGCCGGGACAGCGATAAGTCTCTCGCCGCGGGAGTTCGACGTTCTCCAGGTGCTTATGCAGGAACCGGGACGCGTTTTTTCCCGGACGGAACTTTGCGAGCGGATCTGGCAGCGCGAGCACGAATACGATACCCGGACAGTCGAGATCTTTGTCACCCGCTTGCGCAAGAAGATCGATTTCGGCTTTTCCGCTCCCTTGCTCCATACCTTGCGTTACGCAGGGTACACCATCCAGCCGCCGGCAGGCCAGGGCGCGGAAGAAGGGTCTTAAGGGCCGCGTCCCATCCGACGTCCACGTAACAGTTCCGTTACTCTTCCGGTGTTGCGGGCGGCGCAAAGGAGCAGCGATCTTATGCCCATGAGGAGGTGGAACAGATGACCAGGATCATTGTTCCGCCTCATAACCAACCTCAACATCAAGGAAACCTAAGTCATGAATAACGATAAAGTTGAAAGAGAGATGTGTGTTCAAGTTACCGATCCTCCGCTCCTCCCGCGGCGCACTTTTCTTCGCCGTCTCGGGCTGGGCGCAGTCGCTCTTGGGCCTGGCGTCGCGCTCGTCAGCTCCGCCTCAAAAGCCTTCGCCGGTAAGGGCGGGATCACCAAAGGCGATGCCGCTCTGCTTCGGTTCGCGGCGGCGGCGGAAATTCTCGAGACCGATCTCTGGGTGCAATACAACGAACTCGGCGGCATCCAGGACAACGAAGTCCCGGGTGGAAGCGGGAACCCAGTCTATACCGAGGCGCTCAGTGTCCTGGATGGGGACATGGATCAGTATATCCATGATAACACCGAAGATGAGTTCACCCACGAGACCTTCCTCAACGCGTATCTCGCCTCCAAGGGAGCTGCGACAGTCAGTCTCGAGCGGTTCCGAACCTTGCCGGGCAGCACTGCGACCGGCTCCAGTGGAGCGCTGCGATTGACAAACCTCATGCAACTGACGGTGGATACGAGCTGGTGGACTCGCTACCGTAGCCGCACCAAAAACCCCGACCTTAATCCCGGTTTCGCGTTTCCGCAGGCGATCCCCGGACTGTTTCAGGGGCAATTCCCGGCCATCCCCAGAACCGATGCTGACCTGTCCCCTCCCGATCACATCCAGGCCATCGCCAACACCGCGGGATTCCACTTTCCGACGATCGAGCAAGGCGGTAACAGCCTTTACCCGGCAATGGCGCAAAGGGCCAGCAGTGTGGAAGTGCTGCGCATCCTGATCAGCATCGGCCCGACCGAAACGATGCACTTTCAAACCTGGGCGGACAAAGCTGGTAATGCGCCCCCGCTGACCGATCCCACCAATGGGTTGGTGTTTCCGGACCTCAACAGTCCGCCCTTTGGAGGGCAGAACTTCCAGACGAACCTGATCATGCCCGAGCCGTGCAGGTTCCTCAGCCCAACGCTCCCGGTGTGTTCGGTGATTCGTCCGACCGAGACAAATGGGATTGCCATGGGCGTGGTCAACTTCCTGACCGCGATGGGGCTTTTCATTGGCCAATCCCCCGAGTTTTTCCGCGAGCTCACGGCTCTCGCCCAGGACGCGGACGCGGCGGAGCGCAGGTAACTAAATCGTTCGTTTTCCGAAGCAGGCTTTAGAAGGTTGGAGGTTCAACCCCTCCAACGCTGAACCCAAACGCCTTCAGAGCGCCCCAGGCGGCTTTAACACCGTTTCCGCCGCAGGCTTCGCGCGCCGAACCAGCCGCCGCGACTTCGACTTCCTTAGCATGACGGTCGATAAACCACCGGCGGCGATCTCAGCTTCGGGCTGCTTTCGAGCAGCAAATGTCGCAGACTCGGCTCTGGCACTCGCGGGCGGGAAAGGCGACATGTTTTGCCTGCGACCCGCGATGCGATACGGAATCCTTCTCACCCTCGCCCTCTGCGGCTTTGTTACGTGTTTCGGAGCGCACATTGTCGCAACGAACCTGCCGCCCTACGCGCAGGCGATCGGCGTCGGCGCGTTCGTCATCGGGCTGCTCATCGCGGTTTACGACTTCGCGGAATTATTTGCGAAACCAGTCGCTGGTTTCATCGCGGACCGCAGCGGGATGAAGCTCACGCTCCTCGTCGGTCTCGGCGTCTTCGTCCTCGGATCGCTGCTCTTTCTAGTCATCAGTCCAAAACTCTTGCTCCTCGTTCGCTTCGTTCAGGGACTTGGCGCAGCCGCGCTTTCCACCGTCTCGATCACACTCGTCGCGAAATACCTTGAGACCGGGCGCGGCAAGGCTTTGGCATCTACAGTGCGATCAAGGGCGCCGGCTATGTCATCGCCCGGGCATTTTGCCGCGGTGAGGTGATGCGCGCGCAAACGAGTGGTGACATCACGATCGATGGACGATTATACCGAATCGAGGCGGGCTTTACTATCGAGGCAACTAACGATGATGTCCCAGTTGTTCGGGATCTCCGGGGCGATATTGTCACTCCTTTATCGTGAACCAACTCTATTACGGCGATAATTTGCAGGTGCTGCGGGAGCACATCGACAATGAATCGGTTGATCTGATTTATCTCGATCCGCCATTTAATTCGAAGCGCGATTACAACCTGCTCTTCAAGTCCCCGAAAGGCTTGGCGAGCGAGGCGCAGATCGAGGCGTTCGAGGATGCGTGGCATTGGAACGAGCAAGCGGAGCGCGAGTTCGATGAACTGCTGCATCAACCGAACACGGATGTTGCGGAGATGATGAAGGCGTTGCGCGGCTTTCTCGGCGAGAACGACATGATAGCCAATCGCGTGCTAGAGTTGCATTGCAGGCGCGGGCAGAACCACGGCCAACATTTGTCGCCCAACTGCGCGAGGTTTCACATATGAAATACAACCTAACTCCAAGCCAAAGAGAGTTGGCGCGCGTCCTCGTTAAAAATGTCCGAGGCGAGCTTCTGCCCGAGAGCTTCACTGTCCTCGAAGGTACGAATGGGATGCTGCTCCTCCCGGAATTGAAAGTCGACGATGTACCCAAAGGCTCTTTTCCCGCCATCGAACGACAACTTGGTCAATTAGATGCCCTGGCAGGGGCCAGAATGTTGCTGCAGCACATCGATCACTCATCTTCGGGACTTGGGAATTATATAACCACTCGCGAAAGTTCACGCACGTGCACCCTCACAGCTTTGATCTACGAGGCGGTAGATATTGACTTCAAAGATACAGAAAGTGGCGGCATCGCCTCCGGTTCAATGGTTGGACGCACCGGTTATGTGCCCAATACAGCGTTTATCATGATGTGGATGGAAAAAGGACTGCCCGAACTGGATGATGTTTGCAACTCCATGAAAGAGGTGTGTGCCGCGTTTTCGATCAGGGCGGTGCGCGCCGACGACATCGAGCACCAAGAGAGAATCACTGACGTGGTTCTTCAACATATTCGGGAATCGGAATTTCTTATCGCGGATCTGACGGGTGAGCGGCCGAATGTTTATTATGAAGTGGGGTACGCTCATGCGATGGGAAAGCGTCCCATACTTTATCGCAAGGAGGGGACGCAGCTTCACTTTGATCTATCCGTCCACAACGTGCCAGACTATCGAAATCTGACGCACCTCAAAGAACTGCTGCGGAAACGATTCGAGGCGCTGCTGGGTAAGACTGTTGACTGACCCGAGGACGCTGTGCGCGCATACTGCGTTGAGTGATAGGTGGTCTCACTCGTGGAAGCGCAGCCGTTCCAGGGAGGGAAGGAAGGCGCGGATACTGGCATCGACGGCGTAAAATTCTTCCGCGATCTCGACCGCAGGGAAGTGCGCAAGATCGTTGTGAGCGTGAAGGGCGGCGGAATCAAGCCGGATGACGTGCGCGTGCTCAATCACGTGCGCGAACGCGAAAAAGCGGAGGTCGTCCTCTTCATTTCGCTGGAGCAACCGACACCCGCGATGGTGAAGGACGCGGCGTCGGTCGGCTTCTACGAAAGTGCGGCCGGGAAGAAGTTTCCTCGCGTGCAGTTGCTCACGATCGAAGGTCTCCTCGACAACACGCAACGCGCCGAGCATCCCGATTACGAGCCCGACCTGAATTTCAAGAAAGCCAAAGCCGAGAGCGACGCAGAGCAGCGGACGCTGATCTGATGATTAATTGAACGCTCTGCCGCCTCATCCGCAACACGCGCTTCCGATTTGAATCGGCGGGCAGGGAACGGAGCCGCAGCTGCAAAAGACGCAGCAGTCGCCCGGCTTCGGCTGCAGCCGCTGGCGACAGGCGGGGCAGTCGCAGAAGAAAAGGCAGGCATCGGTGGGCATTGTCTCCTTGGCCCGATGCCCACAGTTCGGGCAGGTGATGATTGATTGCAGAATCGGCGCGCGTCCCGACCTCGAAAGATGCCAGTTCCAGCCGCTCGCGATCAGTAACCCGACGAGACCGAGATAGAGCACCACGGATGAAGACGCGACGTAGAATGCGTAGGCCAGCAATGCGACCGCAGACACTCCAACGACGAGGGGCGCAACCCGCCGGTGTCGCCGCCACGTGAGGGCGAGGCCAGCGAGCGAAAGAAGCGCAGAAGCCTTGAGAACATACAGCACGCCCTGTTCATACGGCCCCAGAGCAGCCAGACCGAGCGTCACGCTGAAGACGGCGAATAACGGAAAACAGCAGGGCGCAGCGACCGCCGCGAGCAGCGCGCCAGTCGAACCAACCGTATCGAGAAATCGCAATGGCCGGAGCATCGTCACCTTTTATCTACCATCATTCCGAATGTAATCGATATCCACGCCCTGCTCGACGGCAAGCAGCGCGCCGACCATCCCGATTACGAGCCGGACTTGAATTTCAAAAGAGCGAAAGCCGAAACCGACGCCGAGCAGCAGACGCTATTCCGAGAAGCATCAATGCCAATTTCACCGTGGAGCCACGGGCACGACAGCCGGGGATGCGCAAGAGCTTGAACCTCGGAAGATCCGGAGCTTCTTTAACGTCGCATCTACGCAATGCCCGCGCGTCCGGGAACGTTCCCGAGCTCCCCACCGCGGCGAATGGCAGGCGGGGTGTGATCCACTCCCCGGCAAGCCGGACAAACGCTGGCCAGGGCGTCGGGCGGCGGCGATGCAACAAGAATCTGCTTGAAGACCCTGCCACAATTGACGCACTCCACCGGCGCCTTGATCGGGCCAACTGAGATCGGGTTCGCACTCATACTATGGAATCGCACGCGGGACCATCCGTGCGCTGGCAATTCTTGCCCCTCGTCGAAGCATGCCTTGTCGGCGGGCCCACTGCGCGACTCACGAGCCGGTGACCCAATTTCATGAAGGCCGAGGCGGAGTCCCGGCGCCGAGGAGCAGACGCTGATCTGGAATCAGGCTGGTCGTGCCAGCGGGGCGACGAAGGTCGCCGGTGCCGGAGGCTTGCGGTCCCTGGTGCAGCGCATTTCTACGGGCGCGACCCCGAGGTGTTCGCACCAGTGCCGTTTGGTTTTGTCGAGCGGTTTGCGCACGCCGCACACGTCGCAAACGAACATAATGGTCGGCGCTTTATGGGACATGACCGTGCGGTTAGTAAACTTTGTTCTGCTGCATCGCGACGAATTTGGCCCGCCACTTGGCGGTCGCCGCCGCACAGGAACTCGCGCGTTCGGCAGTGGCGCCGCCACTCGCCGGGGGAACGGACGGCGCCTCAGGTGCCTCCGTATTCTGCAGTTGCCGACGGCCGCTGAGACTGGCGACGTCGAAGCTTGGGTCGGCTTTCTGGGCCGCGGCGGCCATAAGCGGGTGCACGTAGATTAAGTTCATAACTGATTACCTCCTCGATCCCACCGCGCAGCGTTGCGCTTGGATCATTGGGCCTCGGGAGATCGAGTGCCGACGCAAGGATAAGCTGCTTTCGGGTATTCCCTAAGGTTATTAATATGTCGTCCCCGTTTGCTCAGGACGGAGCGGTGTCGTGGGAAATTTACAATCCGCTCACCTTCCAGAGAAAGACGCCCGGCGTGTCCGAGCGGCCGACCGGTCGCGTCAAAGTGCCAGGTGGTTTGCCTTCCAGGTTGCGCAGAGTGCCGAAGGCGAACCCATCCAGAAAAAAATTCACGGTGTTGCCAAAACAGCGCAGGCCAAGCTGGAAAATCGCGTCTTCCAGGGCGCCACTTTCGATCCCCGGGGTTTCAACCTCGACTGTAACGAGCAATGTCTTTCCTGCTCCCAGGATTTCGAGTTCAAACCATCCGGAAATGATCTCCATACAGTGCCGCTAAGGTGGCGACGGGCGCTCTGCTCCGGCCTGCGCGCCGGCCGGTAACCGGCAGCGCGCAGGTGGAGAGCAAGCAGAGTGAGCTGATTTAATAGGGTGCCTGCCGACAGTTAGAACTCGACCGACACCCCGGCGTAACCCGAGCGTTGCGGGGCCGGCTCGATCGAGCCGTTGAAGAAGACGCGCGAGTAATATTTCTCGTCGGCCAGGTTGGAAATGCCGGCGATTAGCTTGACGTTTTTGGTGATCTTCCAGTCGCCGGCGAGGTTGAGGACGACGTAGGAAGGAATCTTCGCTGGGATGGTGGGAGTGCCGAGATTGGAATCCGCCCAGAACTCATCGGAGACGTAGACCGCGGTGAAGCTGACGTCGAAGCAGTTATCGCGGCTCAGGGTTACGCCGCCCTTGAAGAGGACGCTCGGGGAGTAGGCGGGCGTCTTGCCTACCTGCCCCAGGATCTGGCTATCGGTAAAGGTGGCGTCGAGGAGTTGGAGATTGCTGAAGACATTCAGATGCCAGCCGACAAAAGAACTTTGCGTGGCCCGGGTGACCGGACCTTGCTCGTCCTTGCCATCCTTGGCGTAGCCGTCGGCGGTGTCAGGCAGGCCGGTGCCGTGGAAGAGTTCCATGAAGTCATAGGCTATCTCGCCTTCGAAACCGCGATGGCGGGTGTCGCCGCTGTTCACGATGATGAAGTCGGTGGGCGAGAAACTTTGCGTCTCGGTGCGGTTGCTGAATTCAGTCCAGAACAAACCGAGGTCGTACCACAAACCCTTGATCGGGGTGCCGTGGACGCCGAGTTCAAAGTCGAGCGACTTGAAGGGGTCGGGTGTGTTGGCGGCGTTGAGCGGCTGGAACGGCGACGAAATGTCGAAGTAGCGGGTCGGCCGCCAACCGGACGAAGCGCTGAAGTAAGTCTCGTTGAGGTGGCCGAAATCGTTGCCGAGGCCAATTCCCCAAAGCGGCACGAGATGATCGGCGCTGCGCGAGCCTAACGTCGGCCCGATCGCGGTAGCGACGTCGACCGATTCGTGATCGAGCCGGAAGGACGGGACGATATGGAATTTGCCGAACCGGAAGATGTTTTCGGCGAAGAAGGCCTGGTAATCGGAATTGCGGGACTGGTGGAGAGTGTGGACACCGGAGGTGTCGAAGCGGTCGGCGGTCAGGTCGAAAGTGCTGTAGCGATTGAGGGGCGCGTCGCCGTGATAAAACGTGCCGCCAAAAGTGAGCGCGCTGCCCTTCAACATCGTGCCGTCGCCCCAATTCTTGCGGAAACGGATGTCGAAGCCGCCGTTATTGAACTCATCCGTTTGAAGAGTCGTCGGGAAGGGAGGCGCGCCGCGAAAGCTTTGGTTGCGGTTGTCGATGTCCTGGTGGGTGTACCAACCCTTTGCCTGGAGGAGCCAGCCATCGGCAAACTTCCATTCATCCCGCAGAACGACGGAATAACGATCGACCCAGGCGTGGTCGAACGGAGCCGGGGCGAAATCCGGGGTATCCTGAAACTGCTGGAAAGTAAGACGGCCGGGATCGCCACCACTAAACTGGGCGGCGTGGAAATCGAGCGCGAGCAGTTGATCTTCATTAGGGCGATAGCCGAGATAGAAGTTCGATTGCCATTGGTGGTACTGGCTGTTGTCGCGCTGCCCATCGGAACGGGCGTAGGCGCCATCGAGACGGAACTCGATCGGCCCGATCGCTTCCTGGATGACGTTGTAGGTCTGGTAGAGCCCATTGGAGCCGCCAATCTGTTCGCTCGAGAAACTCCAGGGCGAACCAGGAGCGGGATGTCGGGTGACAAAGTTGATCGCCGGCGCGGGCTCAGGCCCGTAGAGGAGGCTGCTGCCGCCACGGATCTCCTGGATTTCGCTCACGCTCTGCGGCAGAGGCAGAAAGTAGAGCGTTGGAAAGCCGATCCAATCGCTGGCCAGCGGCACACCATCCATCAGGACGGTGACGAATTCCGATTCCTGCGGATTCCCGAGGCCGCGATAGCTGAAATTGAACTGACCGGGCGTGTTTTGTTCGGTAATGAGGAGCCCGGAGCCTTCGTGAAAAGCTGCTGCAGGTTGTTGTTCTCCACCGGCGGCTGTTGATCGAGCTTAATCACGGTCGCCTTTTTTGTGACCGTGATTTCCGTGCCCGAAACTTCGTTCATGATGTGATCGAGCTTCGCTTTCCAATCGTCGTGCGGGGTCGGGCTCGGCACGGCATCCCCCCGAACCACAAGCTCGCTCGAGCTTCCGGTCTGCGCCTGGGCGTTTGGAGGTGAGGTGATCGCCAATCCGAGCGAGGCCAGGCAAAGGAGAGTTCCGTAAATGAATGAATGCAGGTGTTGCCAACTCCGATGAAGATCAATAAACATGGGCACTTCCTTACAAAAATGTAATTGAAACGGCAAGCAAAATTTTTGGCCAGGTCGCCAGCTGCCTCCCCGACTGCCAGATCCGGCCTCGGAAACAAAGGCGTAAACGCCCGTCCGGCGCCAATTGAGCCACCCTGTAACCCAGGCGGAAATCTCAGGCGGCCACGGCCGCGCCCACCGGCAGATAAACCGTAAAGGTCGTGCCTTCGCCCGGTTCACTCGCGACTTCGATGTAGCCATCGTGGAGCGCGGCCATTTCGCGCGCCACTGCCAGCCCCAGACCGATGCCCGATTCTCCGGACGTCGCCTTCGTGCTCCCTTGATAATACTTGTCGAAAACGTGCGGCAGATCCTCTTCCGAAATGCCGATGCCGGAGTCCGTCACCCTGGCCCGCACGCCCGCGAAGGCCGGCTCGATCTGGACAAGAATGTTGCCGCCTGCGCCGGTGAACTTGACGCTGTTGGAGAGCAGGTTGTTAAAAATCTGCGAAACCCGGAAGGGATCGGCATGGATGACGGGTTCTTCCGGAGCGACGTCGAGCTGGAGGTTAATGTGTTTGGCGTTGGCGTTGAGGAGCAGCGGCTCCATCGATTGACGCACCACGTCGCTCACCTTGACGTCGCTGTATTCGAGTCGCACTCCGATCGGTTGTTTTTCCTTCGTGGCGTCGAGCAGACCGCGCACCATCGAGACCATGCGTCGGGCCGAGTAATCCATCATGTCGAGCAGATCAGCCGGCGGTTTCCCTTCTTCCTGGCGGAGCGAGTCGACGACCAACTGGAAACCGGTGAGCGGAGAACAAAGATCGTGCGAGACGAGGGCGAACATTTCGTCTTTGCGCCGATTCATTTCGGCGAGGCGATCCTGCACCTCGGCTCGTTCGCGCTCAATGACTCCGACCCGCCAGACCGTCCAACGCACGAGGGCGACGAAGATGAGACTGATACCGATGGCAAAAAGAGCGACCCCAAAGGCGGCTTCATAAAGTTCCCGACGCACGCCCCAGAGACAGAGCCAGCCGAGGGAAAGAGCCAGCAACACGGAGAGTGGGAGGAGCAACCGCAGAATAATTCCGCGCGGGTCGCGGCTGGCGAAAATTTGCGGAAGCGGCGCTTCGGGGACGGCGAAGAAAATCCCCAGCGCGAGGGCGAAGAAAGCGATCGCGGTGTGCAGCGCCATTGGAATAAAGGAGGCAATTCCGCTGAAGGAACGGACGCCATAGGCATAGCCGGTGATGGGCAGGAGCGCTCCGAAGCAGACGAAAATCGCGCAAGCTTGGGTCGCCCAAAGACGGGCCACCGGAAAACTCAAGGCGAACAAGGCCACCCCGGTGACGAGAAAATTCAGCGCGGTGTTGGGGGCCATGGCATTTGGGAGTGAGTCGCTCGGATGCACCAGCTTGGAGGCAAACAACCAGCTATCGACATCGGGCGTGGACGAGCCGCCAATCAGGGTGGCCAGTTTCCGAAGGCTGAAGAGAATGACCACGAGAGCGAGGATTCGCACCATCCCAACGGCATAGTTCGCAACCGGGAAGCGTAAATGAAGGATCAATCCCAGTCCGCAAGCGATGAACAAAACCGCGGTGAGCGGATTCATCGCGACAAAGTCCGGATGCAGGCGCTTGAGCAGCTCGCTGTCGATTTGCCAGCCGACCAGGACGAAGAGGCCGACGCAAATCGCGAGCAGGCTGGCAAAAGCCGGCAGGGCCGCTAACGGCGCAGGAAGCGGCCCAGCCTCATTGGCCTGAGGAACCGACATGAATCTTCCGGTGGTCAAA
>JBDTCM010000225.1:0-4190 GCA_039923575.1 Chthoniobacterales bacterium | reverse complement strand
TTCCGGCAATGGCTCGCGCGCGCGAGCCAGCGCTAGCGTGGCGCAATGTGGGAGCCGCCTATGGGCGGCGAAGATCGGGGGCACAAGGGCCCCTCCCACATTCCTTGCTCGCTTTCTTCCCGCGCTTTCTCTGAAATGCCAATTTCATGCATCCAAAATTTGCCCTAACGATCCTCTTTTGCGCGCTCGCCGGCTCCGTCTCCGCGCAAAATCGCCTCAACGAAATTCAGCTCAGCAAGATCACGCGCGACCTGATCACCACCCCGCAATCCAACTACAGCGGTGCCGAACAGCTGCGCGACCCGCACGATCGCTGGCTCAAAATCGACGTGCAGTTTTCGGCCGTGCCGGAATTTACCGACGAAGTGACCTTCAAGTATTACATCCTGATCGGTGGGAAACTGCTCACCGGCGAGGTCACGCAGGTCAACGTGCTCGCCGGCCGGGAACTTTATTCCTGCATGTATGTGCCGCCGCACGCCCTCGCCTACGTCCTCGGCAATCGCCCGCCGAATGTGAACTCGGTCGAAAATGTGGCCGTGCAGGTCGTGCAAAAAGGGGCTGTGAAAGACGAACTCAGCCTGGCTAAGGCGCGGGCGCAATGGTTTGCTTCGCTCCCCGCCGTCCCCGGCTTCGTTTTGAACAAAAACGAGACACCTTTCGCGCCTCTTTTCTGGGGCCACTACGAGCAGATCAAGCCGATCGGCCATTGATTGCGTTCCATGCCGGCTGCTCCTCGCATCGTTAGCCTCAATCTGGGCTCGCAAACGATCGGCCTCGCGGTTTTCCAACGGCAACCGAACGGCGGCCTCGTCCTGACTGGCTATCGCTTGCGCGAAATCCTGGCCGACCCTTCCGCGGAGACGGACCGCAACCGGCAGGTCAGCGAAGCGTTGAGCGCGATGATGCGCGAGCTCGGCCTCAAAAGCGGCCCGATCGATTACGCGGTCTCGGGACAATCGGTCTTCGCCCGTTTCGTGAAACTGCCCTCGGTCGAGCAGGACAAGATCGAGCGCATCATCACCTTCGAGGCGCAACAAAACGTCCCGTTCCCGATCGAGGAAGTGGTCTGGGACTATCAGCTCGTCGGTTCCGATTCGGTCGACAAAATCGAAGTCGTCCTGGTCGCGATCAAAGCCGATCTGCTCGAGGGAATGAACGCCGCGGTCGAGAAGGCCGGCTTGCAGACCACGCTGGTGGACGTGGCTACGATGGCGCTCTACAACGCTTTTCGTTTTAACTACAGCGAGCTGACTGGTTGTTCGTTAGTCATCGACATCGGTGCGCGCACCACCAACCTGCTCTTCGTCGAGCCGGGCAAAGTTTTCAGCCGCAGCATCCCGATCGGCGGCAGCTCGATCACCTCCGCGATTGCGAAGGAATTCAACGAGCCCTTCTCCGCCGCGGAGTTGCGCAAAACGACCGACGGGTTCGTTAGTCTGGGCGGCGCCTACGCCGAAGCGACCGATCCGGAGGTGGCGCGGGTTTCGAAACTGGTGCGCAATACCATGACCCGGCTGCATGCCGAGGTGGCCCGCTCGATCAGCTTTTATCGCACCCAACAGCAGGGCAACACGCCGCAACGCGTTTTCCTCTGCGGCGGCACCGTCAGCACTCCCTACATGCGCGAGTTCTTTCACGAAAAACTGCAGTGGCCGATCGAGTTCTTCAATCCGTTGCGCAATGTCACCGTGGCACACTCGGTCAAGATCGATGAGATCGCGCGCTCCGCCCATATGCTGGGCGAGCTGGTCGGGCTGGCCCTGCGCAGCACCCTCACCTGCCCGATGGAGTTGAACCTGCGCCCCGCCAATGTGGTGCGTCGGCATCGGCTCGCGCAGAGGCGCCCGTTCTTTGTTGTGGCCGGCGTTTGTTTCGTCCTCGGCCTGCTCGGCTGGGGCTTTTATTTCCTGCGCGTCGCGGCGGTCGAGGCGCGCGTGGCTGCGACCCTGCAGGAAGACGTCGATCGCATGCACGGAGTCGAGAATCGGATCGTGCGGCTAAAGAAGGAAACCGCGGCGCTCGATACCGTCGCGCGGCCGTTGCTCAGCGCAATCAACGATCGCGGCGTCTGGCTGCGCATCATCGATGATCTCAATGCGCGTCTGCCCAAGGAAAATATCTGGATCACGGAGCTCGCGCCCACTTCCGCGGGGCGCGTCGTGGGCGAGGCCGCGGCGGCCGGGGTCAGCGCCCCCGGCTCCAACAGCGCCAGGCCGGCGACGCCCGGGAAGACCGTCCCGATGATCGACGGCGTCTTCGTGAAGGGACTTTATCTTTCCAATCCCAAGCAGCAGGAAATCGTGGTCGATTATTTTCGCAATCTGCTCGCCTCGACCGTCTTTGAAGTTGACGCCAACCGGCAATCGGAAGTGATCAAACCGAGCACGCCGACGAACAAGGAGTGGGCTTATCCCTACGAGCTGCGACTGAAGTTGCGCGAGCCGTTCGAATTGCGATGAACTGGTTTCGACAAAATCGATTCCTCGGCACTTTCCTCGCCGCGCTCGCCCTCGCCACGCTCCTGAGCGCGTGGTTCCTCTTCCATGAAAAAAGCGCGGCCGACGAGGGCCAGGAGCGACTCGCCGCGACCATCACCGAACTGAACCGGTTGCGCGCGAGCAGTCCGTTTCCGAACGAAGAAAACCTGAACAAGACCAAGGCGCAGACCGACAGCTACCGCACTTCGCTCCAGGCCCTCGAAGCCGAACTCAAGACCCGGATGTTTCCGCGGCCGTCGCTTCAGCCTAACGAGTTCCAGGCGCAGCTCCGCCAGGCGGTGATTGCGGTGAGCGAGCGGGCGAGTGCGAGCAAGGTGCAGTTGCCGGAAAATTTCAATCTCGGCTTCGACGAATACGCCACCTCGCTCCCGAACAGCCTGGCCGCGCCGCGCCTCGGGCGACAGTTGCGCGCGATCGAATGGCTCGCCACTACGATCATCGAAGCCCATGTCGATTCTCTCAACAGCCTGGTGCGGACTCCGTTGCCGGAAGAAAAAGTCGCGCCTGCGGCCACCCCGCCGCCGGGCCGGGCCCGCGCCGCCAGCACTCCCAAAGCGACCGAGGAAAATCTCAAGGTCGTGGACGCCGCCTCCGTCGATATCACTTTTTCCGGCAGCTCGGCCGCGGTGCGCAAAGTCTCTAACCAGGTCACGAGCGCGAAGGACCAGTTTTACATCATCCGTACCCTGCAGGTGAAAAACCAGGCCGACAAGGGACCGAAGCGGGGCGAACCGGCAGCGGGCGCGGCGGTCGTTCCGCAAGCCGAGCCGGGCAAAGCCGGCAAAGCGGCGGAACCGGGGATTATCTTTATCGTCGGCAACGAACGCTTGAACGTGGCGGCGAAAATCGAGGTGGTGCGTTTCAACGTGCCGGAGAAGGGGGCTCGTTAGGCCATGGACTGGATTCGCGCCAATTACGACCGGGCCGCTGTTCTCGCCGCCGCCGCCTTCCTCGTTCTCTGCTCCGTTTTTATTTTTCTCAGTGCCTCCGGTTTCAACGAAAAATTCAGCGCCCTGCAAAATGTGCCGGCCCCGAACAACAAGATCCCGTCCGGCGAGGCCCCCGAGATTTCCGAGGCGATGCAACAAATGCAGGTGCCGTCGCAATGGACTTCGAGCGGACGCTCCGGCCTTTTCGTCCCTGAAAAACATTTTATCGGCGCCGACGGGCAGCCCGCCACGCTCCAGAACACGCTCCTCCATCCGCCCGTGCCTAACGAATGGCTGGAGGAGTTCGGCCTCCCCATCACCGAGGCCGACGTCCTGACCCAGGATGCGGATGGCGACGGCTTCACCTCGACGAGTGGGAGGGGCACACCAACCCGACCGAGAAAGAATCCCATCCGCCCTACACTTTTAAGCTCAAGTTGCGGTCCTTCGCGCAGGAGGCTTTCCCGCTCATTTTCTCGTCCTCGGTCGGCGACACCTACGCGATCAACAGCGTCGACCGGCGCATGCCGACACAATTCCTCCAGATCGGCGAATTGGTCGCGGGCACCAAATACAAACTCGCGGGCTACACCGAGAAGTATGAGGTCGATAAATACGGAACCAACATGGACGTCTCCGAATTAACCCTCGAACAGGTGGACACTCACGACAGCGTCACCCTCGTGAAAGAGAAGCGGGCCACCTCGCCGGAATCGGTCGCGAACTTCCTTTACACCTGGAACGGGGCGGAGCAGACCTT
>JBDTCM010000224.1:0-5172 GCA_039923575.1 Chthoniobacterales bacterium | reverse complement strand
AGTTCCTGATCTGCGAACTGCGGTTACGGCGCGAATCGCTGGGCAGGAAGCATGGACAGCTTGAGAATGGATGCCATGGCCTCGCAGACTACTCCCGCCTACCAATGCAGATTCTGTCGCGCGCCGTTGCGACACACTTTCGTCGATCTTGGATTGTCGCCGCTCTGCGAAAACTACATCGCTCCCGACCAACTCGGGGAACCCGAGCGGCTTTATCCACTGCACAGCTTTGTTTGCGACCAGTGTTTCCTGGTGCAATTGCCAGAGCACGTGACGGCTCGGGAGATTTTCGAAGAGTATGCCTATTTTTCTTCCTATTCAGAAACATGGCTTAGCCATGCAAAGAATTATGTCGCCTCCATCTCCAGTCGTTTAGCTCTGGGTGAGCATTCGCTCGTGGTCGAGCTGGCCAGCAACGACGGCTACCTCTTGCAGTATTTCAAAGCGAACGGAGTTCCTGTTCTGGGGATCGAGCCGGCCAGGAACGTAGCGCGAGCGGCGATCGAGAAAGGCATCCCGTGTGTCACCGAGTTCTTTGGACAGGATCTGGCGCGCCGCCTCGTCGGCGAAGGCCACCGAGCCAATTTACTCCTCGGAAACAACGTTCTCGCTCATGTGCCTGACATCAATGATTTCGTCGCCGGGATGAAAATCCTGCTGGCGGCAGACGGAGTCATCACGATGGAGTTTCCGCATCTCGTCCGGCTGGTGGAGGAGAACCAATTCGATACTATCTATCATGAACATTTCTCCTACCTGTCATTGACCACGGTGGAACGAATCTTCGCCGCGCAGGTTCTGGTGCTTTTTGATGTCGACGAATTGCCAACCCACGGTGGATCTCTTCGTATCTATGCCTGTCACGCTCACGACAGCGCCAGGTCCGTCTCGTCCCATGTGGCTGCGCTCAAGGCAAGGGAAGAGGCCTGGGGTATCTCTCGGTTGGAACCTTATCGGACGTTTGCAAGAAAGGTCGAAGCGACGAAGCGAAATATCCTGCGCTTCCTGATCGACGCCAAGGAGACGGGCAAATCCGTGGCGGGATATGGCGCTCCGGGAAAAGGAAATACTTTGCTGAACTACTGTGGAATCCGAAGCGACTTCCTTGATTACACGGTCGATCTCAATCCCTACAAACAAGGCAAGTTTACGCCGGGCACCCGGATCCCGATCTATCCGCCTGATCAAATCCGAAAGACGAGACCGGATTTCCTTTTCATTCTGCCTTGGAATCTGCGGGAAGAAATCGCGGCGCAGAACGCGTATATCCGGGAATGGGGAGGCAAGTTCGTCGTGCCCATCCCGGACGTACAGGTTTATTGATGCCTCGATCTCACTCGTGGGGAATGGGCCTTTGGATACGGCATGAATTTAGCTAAAACAGCTTGTTGCGTTGGGCGTTCAGGGATAGGCATTAATCCACGGTGGACGACCGGTGGCGACGACGTGTGATATGAAAGTTGTGCTTTTTTGCGGCGGACAGGGGATGCGATTGCGGGACGTCTCGCAGCCGCTTCCAAAGCCGATGACCGTGATCGGGTATCGGCCGCTTCTCTGGCACCTAATGAAGTACTATTCGCACTTTGGCCACAATGATTTCATCCTTTGTCTTGGTTATGGCGCGGATGTCATCAAGGAAGCTTTTCTTAACTATAATGAGTGTGTCTCCAACGATTTCATTCTGTCGGGAGGCGGTCGCAAGATTGAGCTTTTGCGCAAGGATATCGAGGAATGGCGGATCACCTTTGTCGATACGGGTCAGAACGCCAATGTCGGCCAGCGGCTCCGCAGCGTTCGCAAATTCATTGGCGATGACGAAGTTTTTCTGGCCAATTACGCCGATGGTCTCACCGACCTGCCTTTGCCCAAGCTGGTCGATTACTTCAAGGCAAGCGGCAAGATCGGCTGTTTCGTAGGAGTCACGCCCACCGCCAGTTTCCATCAGGTGGCGGTCGAGGCCGATGGGGTTGTGACCGGGATCGAGCACATCGCGCGCTCGGGCCACGTGATTAACGGCGGCTACTTTGTCTTCCGGCGCGAAGTGTTCGATTACATTAAGGAAGGCGAGGATCTGGTGGAGGAACCGTTTCGTCGGTTGATCGCTGAAAGGCAGCTCATCGCCTATCCCTATAAGGGCTTTTGGGCCTGTATGGATACATTCAAGGAGAAGCAGCACCTGGATGACCTCCACGCCACCGGTCACGCGCCCTGGCAGGTCTGGGATGCCGGGGTGACTGTCCTCGACGGGAGATAGAGCCGTGCTGAAGCTCAACCTCACCCACGCCAGGAAACTTCTCTTCCTGGGCGCGCATTCCGACGATATCGAGATCGGTTGCGGCGGCACGATCCTGGAATTGGCCAGGAACAACCCGAAGCTGGAGATCGTTTGGGTTGTCTTTAGCGCCGCCGGCAAACGCCGGCAGGAAGCGCGCTCGAGTGCGCAGCTATTCTTGAAAGGCGTGAGTCGATCGAAAGTCGTCCTGCACAACTTCAAGACCAGTTTTTTCCCCATGCAGGGAGAACTGATCAAGAAGTCTTTCGAGACACTTAAACGTTCCTTCAACCCGGACCTTGTCTTCACTCATTATCGCGAGGATCGGCACCAGGATCACCGCCTGCTTTCCGATCTCACCTGGAACACCTTCCGCGACCATATTATTATGGAATACGAAATCCCGAAGTATGACGGGGACCTTGGGATTCCAAATCTGTTCGTGCCCTTGGACAAAGCCATTTGCCGTCGCAAAGCTCAGTATCTGTGCCGAGTGTTTGGCACTCAGAAGACTAAGCATTGGTTCTCGGAGGACACCTTTCTGGCCCTGATGCGCCTCCGCGGAATCGAATGCGCCTCGCAATACGCCGAGGCCTTTCATTGCCGCAAAATGGTCTGCGGCTGAACTGATTCGCGTCAGGCGGCATCGGGTGGATGCGGTTCTTTGTCGAAGAAACTGCTTGCGGCTCGTGGCGGAGCGGAATCTAGTCTGGCTCTCTGAAACTTATCACCCCACTTATTGCCTTGCTCCTCGTGCAGGGTCTGACAACTTTGAGAGCGGATAACCCGTCGCTCTTCGTCGCGGAGCGGATCGACGCGAAACTCATCATCGCTCCAAGTTCGAGCAAATTAGCGGGAGGTGTGGCCAAGCTGGTGGTCAGTCCCCTCAGCCGCGACGCCCTTGAGTATGTCGGAGAATATCGGATCAAGGTCTTTCCGTATTTTTTTAAGAGCGAGAGCGGCCGGCTATTCATGAAGGTCTCGGAGACAGCGCTGCGCCACATGGTTCGGGGCGACGTGACCAGGTTCAACGGACACGCCGAGACGACTGGGACCGGCGAGACGCGGAAGATCACGGCGCAGGCGAAGCCATCGGCGGGTGGTTGCGGCGCGCTCACGTTCACGGTCGCGACCGAAAACGGTCCGCTTGTTTTCAATACCTCTTACCGCATCGACAAACCTTAGCCTCGCAAAAGATTGCGTGTCTTTGCCGGTTAATGGCCGATAGTCCGCGGACTGTGCCATTTCGTTCACTCGGTCTTGACGACCGCATTTTCAAAGCCATCCAGGAAGCTGGTTACACTGAGCCCACGCCGATCCAGTCGGCCGCCATCCCCGAGATTCTCGCTGGCCGTGATGTCATCGGCATCGCGCAGACTGGCACCGGCAAGACGGCCGCTTTCGTCCTGCCTATCCTGACGAAACTGGCGTCCGCGCCTAACGATGGGAAACGCCGCGGCATGCGCGCACTCATCGTTGCCCCGACGCGCGAGCTCGTTGTGCAGATCGAGGAGAACGTGCGTGCCTATGCCAAACACCTGCCGTTGCGCATGGCGACCGTCTATGGCGGAGTGAGTGAGCGCCCGCAAATTGAGGCGCTCCGCTCGGGCGTGGAAATGATCGTCGCGACGCCCGGCCGGCTGATTGATCTGATGGAGCAGCGCCACACCAATTTCTCCGGGATCGAGTTTCTCGTCCTCGACGAAGCGGATCGCATGCTCGACATGGGCTTCCTCCCGCCAATTCGGCAAATCGTTAGGGCACTGCCGCAAAAGCGCCAGACGCTCATGTTCTCGGCCTCGCTCTCCCGCGAAATCGAAGCGCTCACGCATGAGTTTCAGCATTCGCCCAAAGTGATCGAGATCGGCCGACGCGCGAACCCGGCCGATACGGTCACCCAGTTAGTTTACGAGGTGCGTTCCCATCTCAAGCCGGCCTTGTTGCAACACCTGCTGGGCGATCCGCAGTTCGATACCGTCCTCGTCTTTACCCGCACAAAACACGGGGCCGATCGCGTCGCTCGCCGGCTCGAAAGCAGCGGCATCAAGGCCGGGACGATTCACTCCAATCGCTCCCAAAGCCAGCGTCTGCGCGCTTTGAAGGATTTCAAGTCGGGCGCCGTCCGCGTCCTGGTGGCGACCGATGTGGCCGCGCGCGGGATTGATGTGGATGGCATTTCGCACGTCGTGAATTACGATTTTCCGATGCATTCGGAGGACTACGTGCACCGTATCGGACGCACCGGCCGGGCCCATGCCGTGGGCGACGCGATCAGTTTCGTCACGCCGGAAGACCATGGCCCGTTGCGTTCCCTGGAGCGGTTTATCGGGCGCGGCATTGTGCGCAAACACGCCGAGGGTTTTGATTACAATGCCGCGGCGGCACCGCGCGAAGACCGGGGGACACGCGCAGCGCCCGCCCCAGCCCAGGGCCGACCGCGACCGAAGGCGCCTAACGATTCGCCACGAGGTGGTCCGCGGCGGCGGAATGGATTTCGCGCCGCCGGGCGTAATGGTGGGCGTCGTCGCTCGCGATGAAAAAAGCGGTGCTGAGCCCGGAGCAGCACCTGGCGGCGAGCGACCCGCGATTGGCCGCGCTCATCGCCAAGGCGCCGCCCTTTGTTCTGCCGGCCAAAAAAGTCGTTAGGCCATTTGACTCTCTGGCGGAATCGATCGTTTACCAGCAACTGAGCGGCAAAGCGGCCGCGACCATCTTCGGCCGGGTCAAGGCACTCTATCCGCGCCGGAAATGGTTTTCACCCGAGCTCATCCTCGCCACGCCCGACGCGAAATTTCGCGCCGCGGGACTTTCCGGAAGCAAAACAGTCGCAATCAAGGATCTCGCCGCGAAAACACTCGACGGCACGGTGCCGACGGCAGCGGCCCTCGCGCGCATGAGCG
>JBDTCM010000223.1:0-3460 GCA_039923575.1 Chthoniobacterales bacterium | reverse complement strand
GAGGGTGGTCTTGCCGTGGTCGACGTGACCGATCGTGCCGACGTTCACGTGCGGCTTATTGCGTTCGAACTTGTCCTTAGCCATCTGGAATTCTCCTTGGGTTACTTAATCTTGCTCTCTTGTCTTTTCGTTAGGTTAATTTTTTCCGGTCGCGAGCTCATCTGGAGCCCACAACCGGGCTTGAACCGGTGACCTCGTCCTTACCAAGGACGTGCTCTACCAACTGAGCTATGTGGGCCGCTGTTCATTTCGCGTTCATCCCCGCAGTCGCAGGACAAACCGGTTGCTCGCCGTCGTTAGAAGCGAAAGTCCCAGAGTCGGTCAAAATGCTTGAACGACCATGGGACTTGCCTCGTCCTCCGAAAAAGCGTCGGCAAGCTAACAGCCCGCCCCGCCCTGTCAAAACAATTTCTTTGGCGGGAGGAGCGCTTAGTCCTCGCGGGTGCGCATCTTTGCCCGGGCCGCGAACAGGATAATAATCAGGAGCACGACCACCGCTCCCACTCCAATCCCGATCCAGCCTGCGGTGCTGATGAGCGGCGGCGCCGGAGTCGGCGCCGGGGTGGCCGGCGGAGCAGGCGGCGCGAGCTGCCGTTTGGCGAAGGCCAATCGGGCCAGCGTGTCCTGCGTGTTCGGCTTGAGCGAGAGCGCGGTCTGATAATCATCGACCGCTTTCTGCCACTGCTCCATCAAGGAATAGGTATAGCCGCGCTTGTCGAAAGCCTCGAAATCGGCCGGATTAAGCGCAATCGCCTGGTTGTAGTCGTCGATGGCGGCGTCGTACTGGCGCAGGCTCCGCTTGGCAAATGCGCGTCGCTCGAAGGCGCGGCCGTCCTGCGGATTTTTTTCGATCGCCTTGTCGAAGTCGGCGATGGCCGCTTTCCAATCGCTCTTCCCGATATCGGCGAACCCTCGGAAGCGATAGGCATTGGAATCTTCCGGCTTGAGTTCGATCGCCTTGTTCAGATCCGGCAGGGCGGCGTCAAAATGTTCCTGCATCACTTCCGTCTGCCCGCGTTCGAAGTAGCCCCGGGGGTCCTTGGGCCCGACCTCGATCGCCTTCGTAAAATCGGCGATCGCTTCCGGCAGCTTTTGCGTCGCGCGATAGACCGTACCGCGATTGCAGTAGGCTCGGGGATCGGTCGGTTTGAGCTCGATCGCTTTGCTGTAGTCGGCGAGGGCTTCCGGATATTTCTGCAGGTTAAAATACATCGCCGCGCGGTTGTCGTAGAGAGAAGCGGATTTCGGATTCTCGGCGATCGCTTTGGTCAGCTCCGCCGCGGCCTGGTCATATTGCTTCGCCTTCATGAATTCGATCGCCGCGTTCACGTGCCCGTCCTTGTCGGCGCCGAAACTGGTCGCGACTGGCGCGAGAGCGATCGTCACGAGCGCTGCCACGACCATTAAGTGTTTCAAGTAATTCATTGGATTGTCTTTCTTCAAAACCGCACTTGCTTCTCGCAACGACTCTAGCGTCGGCGTCAAGACTCGCGCTCCACGCACGATCCGAACCATCCTTTCTTCCGCCGAAATCCAATGGAACGCCATCGCAAAAATCTTTCGGAGGGCTACGCCGCGGTTTTCGCCACCGTCCTCATCTGGTCGACTCCGTCGCTCTTCCAATTTTATCTTCTCCGCTACTACGAGCCGTTCTCCCAAAACTTTTATCGCTATTCAATCGCGTTCCTCGCCATCCTCCCGCTCGCGCTCTACCGCTTTCGTCGCAGCGGTCCGCCCCTGCGCTGGAACGTGCTCGGAATCTGTCTGCTGCCGGCCGTGCCTAACGTCGTGCATCAGGTCACCCAGGTGGCCTCGCTCCATTACATGGGACCGGGCGTTTATGCCGTCTTCATTCGGTCGTCCGTCATCATGACCGCCCTGCTCGCGCTCGTCCTTTTCCCAGAGGAACGCTGGATCATTCGGCAGTGGCAATTCCAGGTCGGGACGCTGCTCGGATTAGCCGGCGCGGTCGGCGTCTTCTGGTTCCAGCCCAGCTTCCAGGCGGGCCACGTGTCGTTAGCCGGCCTCGCCATCGCTTTCACCGCCAGCTTTTGCTGGGCGCTCTACGGCGTCTTTGTGAAAAAACCGGCGGCCCGCTTCGGCTCCATCCGCAGCTTCGGCGTGATCAGCTTTCTCACTTCCATCATGCTTTTCCCGCTCACCTGGATTTTCGGAAAAATCGCCACGCCGCTCCAGGTCGATGCGCAGGTGAACTGGATCCTGATTGCCTCCGCCGTCCTCTGCATCACGCTGGCGCATGTTCTTTATTACTTCGCGATCCGCGAGATCGGGGTGGCGCTTTCGCAGACTCTGCAGTTGCTCAGCCCGTTAGGCGCGGTTGCTCTTTCTGTCTGGATTTTCCACGAACGGTTCTCTGTCGCGCAGTGTTGGTCTGCGGGCGTGCTCCTCTTCGGCGCCTTCCTCGCCACCCGGGTGAAACCGGCAACGGTGGTGGAAGCGGCGGAAAATATCTGAGCGAATTTACATCCGCGCTTTCAGTTGCTCCGCTTTGCGCACCAACTCGAGAAATCCGGCCCGATAACCGTTCGCATCCGCGCCCTTGCCTTCCTGCGCCCATTCCTTGACCACGCCGAAGGTTCCGTTCCCTTTGAATTCCGAGTCGCGCAGGATCATCCCAAACTCCGCCACCGCAGCCGCAAACTTCAGGTCCGGCGCCGCGCTCGCGAAGGGCGCGCCGTTGTCGACGAACGACCGTTCGATCAGTTTGCTCGTCTCTCCATCCGGCTGCTTGTAGCGCAGTTTCACCGTCAGCAACTCTGGCGAGCCGGATTTGCCTAACGACGTCGCGACCGGTGCCGGGTTCGTCTGATATTTCAACGGATCGACCGGCGGCACGCTCGCAGCCGGATTCGCCTCGCTGCCCGTGGGCACCACTTCATAGAGCACCGTGACGGTGTGCCCCGCGCCGATCTCGCCCGCGTCGATCTTGTCGTTGTTGAAATCTTCCTTGCGCAAAATGCGTTTCTCGTAGCCGATGAGGCGATAGGAAGCGACCCGCGCCGGGTTGAATTCCACCTGGATTTTCACGTCCTTCGCGATCGTGACGAGGGTGCCGTTGATCTGCTGCACGAGCACCTTGCGCGCTTCGTCGAGCGAATCGAGGTAGGCGTAGTTGCCGTTCCCCTTGTCGGCCAGCTTCTGCATCGTCGAATCGTTCAGGTTGTCATCGCCCACCCCGAGAACGCTGAGGAAAACACCGCTCTTCGCTTTCTCCTGGATCAGCCTGACGAGATCGCCTTCGCTCGTCGTCCCGATGTTAAAGTCGCCGTCGGTCGCGAGGATGACGCGGTTGACTCCGCCTTTGATGAAATGCTTCGCTGCCGTCTGGTAAGCGAGCTCGATCCCCTGCGCCCCGTTGGTCGAGCCGCCAGCCTGAAGGTTTTCGAGCGCGGCGAGGATTTGCTCCTTGCGATCGCCCGTCGTGGACGGCAGGGCCAGC
>JBDTCM010000222.1:0-4210 GCA_039923575.1 Chthoniobacterales bacterium | reverse complement strand
CCGAGGTGGCGCGCGACCATTCGTTCGGTCGTGCGCACGGTCGAACTCTGGCGCAAAATCTTTTCCGCGAGGAGCCGCTGCTCGTCATGCGCTTTCAAACCGAGCAAGACCTTGGCGTGGCCGACGGAGAGCAAATCCTGCACGACCCAGGTCTGCACCTGCTGGTCGAGATCGAGCAGGCGCATCGCGTTCGCGACCGAGGCGCGGCTTTTGCCGACCTTCTGCGCGATGTCTTCCTGGCGCATCCCGAATTCGTCCGCGAGCCGCGCGTAAGCCTGCGCTTCCTCGATCGGGTTGAGGTCGGCGCGTTGCAGATTTTCGATCAACGACAGCTCGAGGACTTCGAGATCGGTCGCCTCCCTGACAATGACGGGCGCCTCGGTCAGGCCGACTTCCTTGGCCGCGCGCCAGCGGCGTTCGCCGGCGATGAGCTCGAACTGGCCGCCCACTGGCCTAACGATAAGCGGTTGGATGATGCCGCGCTGCCGGATCGAGTCGATCAGTTCGTCGAGCGCTTCGCGGGCAAATTCGCGGCGTGGCTGGAGCGGACTCGGCACAATGTTGGCGAGGCCGACTTGCTGGACGCTTTCACCCTCGTGCGGTTCGAGCGCGCGCAGAGCAGGGGAGGCACTGATGAGTGCGCCGAGACCTTTGCCGAGACCGGATTTTGCCATCGCGCGCTCAGGTTATCGGAGAGCGCCGCGCAACGCAAACTGGCTTTCGAGGCCTTCTGTAGACGCTTCGCTCTGCGAAGCGCGGCCCAGGTCCGGCTGAAACCAGCAGCGGCATCCGGCTCCCGCGCTTCGCAGAGCGAAGCGTCTACATCAGCGCAGCGATCGCGCCATGGCAGCGGCGCATTGCTCGAGGAGGCGGCTTTCTGCTGCCACCAGGGCGGCGTAACCATCGCCGATGATCGGTTCGCGAAAGTTGCCGGCGTGACGTGAAATGGTTTCCCCGCTCGCGCCGCTCTGAATGCGCCAGTTGAGATCGAGAACGGCTTCCTGCCCGCTAATGCCGTGAAATTGCCGGATATCGAGCGCCACCCGATAGCGCGGCTTGAACCCGGGATCGAGGCCGGCGCGCACTTCGCGAGAGCCGAGAACCTGGCCGAGATCGGTGGCAACGGTGCGACTGATGTTGTCCCGAAGCGAGCCGGTCCAGAGCGCGTCGATCGGGATTTGGAACTCGTTAGGCCCACTCGCGAAAACGATTTCCGCCCGGTCGATATAGCTCGGGAGCGAGACCGGGCCGATGGCCACGCTCAGGCCGGAGTTGGCCCCGCCGGTGGGCGCGGCGGCGGCGGCATTGAGCCGGTAATAATTTGCCCCGGTGCCACCGCAGCCGGTGAGCAAACTGAGCAGACAGAAAGAGAAAAGAAAACGCATGGACGACGGGCTCGTTAGGGCTGCGGAGTCCCCTTGGGCGGGGCGACGCGCCCCGGTTTGCCGAAGATGAGAGAGTTCGGTTTGCGCTCGATCGCGCCCGAGAGGCTGCGAATGGAACTTAAGGTTTCGTCGAGCTGGCGCAGCGTTTCGGAAAGCTTCTGGTAGAGCGGCCCGTTCTCGCCGTAACTGCTGGCTGTCTGGTTGAGATCTTCCACCGCCGCCTTGATCGCGGCGAGCGCGGCGGAAGCACTTTGCACTGTCTCTTCGAGCGGGAGAGCCTGCAGTTTATCAAGCAAGGCTGAGGCCTTGTCGGTCAATTCGGCCAAGCTCGAGCCGCCGCTCGGGAGGATGCGGTAGCCGGCCACTTCCGTCACGCTGGCGGTGGGCGCATCCTTTTGGAAATCGAGATCGACATACATTTGCGTGGTCAGATAACTCCCGATCTTGAGGCTGGCGCGCAAGCCATTGCGGACCGCGTCCTCGACGAATTTCTCGGCCGCTTCCGTGCTCTCCGTCGGCAGGTTGGTGATGAGGGTCGGATCGATCTGGATCAGGACCGGCACCCGGCGCTCGGGGTCGTTAGGAAAATAACTGAAGGAAACTCCATTGACCGTTCCGATGCGAACGCCACGAAATTCCACCGGTGCATCCTCGTTCAAGCCGCGGACGCTGCCGGAGAAAAGGAGGAGGTAGGGGAGACTGTTTCGCATCACGAATTTCTTCGTGTCCGACTCGCTGTCGTAGAGAACGAAGGTCGCACCGTCATTCACCGGGGGCGCAGAGACGGCGCCGTCGAGCTGGCCAAAAGTGATCCCGCCGACGAGGATGGATTCGAGGGTGCCGGCGTGCAATTGCATTCCGTTCGCGCCGATCTGCACGTCGATCCCGCTCACATTCCAAAACTTCGTGTTCTTGCGCACGAGCGGAGCGAATTGTTTCGAGACAAAGGCGCCAAATTCGATCTTGCCGTTCTCGGGATGAAAAATGCGCGACTCGATTTTGCCCGCACCCAATCCCTTGTAGAGAATCGGCGCACCCGGCCCGATGCTTCCGGCTTCGTTGGTGAACAAGGTGATGTGCAAACCCGGCACGCCTTTCGGAGTCACCGGCGGTTGCTCCAGGCCGGTAAATACCCGCCGCGCCTCGGTCGAGAGGCCTGGCTCGAGTTCGACGTAGTTGCCGGAAAGGAGCGTGCTCAGTCCGGAAACGCCGGCCGCGCCGTAGCGCGCTCGCACCACCCAGATCTGCGCATCCTTGGTCAGAAGTCGCGTCGCCTCGCTCGTCATCTGCATCGTGACGTCAACGCCTTTCAGGTCATCGGTCAGCTCCACTTTCTCGACCGTGCCGACGTTGACGCTGCGGCACATGACTGGCGTCTTGTTCGCCACGATGCCTTCTGCGGTTTCGAAGTGGACGGTGATTTTCGGGCCGCGCTCCGCGTAGTATTTCCACGCCAGCCAAAGGCCGAGGAACGCGGCGATGACGGGAATGATCCAGATCGGGGAAAGCCGGCGTCCCGGTTTGACGATTGGCTTCAAGGGACGCGATTTGGATGGAAGATCTTCGGCCATGATTACGACTGCGGCGGCTCCTGAGAACGCGCCGCGGCATCCCAGATCAGGCGCGGATCGAAACTCATGGCGGCAAACATCGTCAGAATGACCACCGCGGCAAAAGAAAGTGCGCCGGCTCCGGGATGAATGGAGATGGTGGACCCAAGTTGCACGACCGCGACCAGGATGGCCACGACAAAGACATCGACCATCGACCAACGGCCGACAAATTCCGTGATCCGATAAATCCGGGTCATTCTCCGCGGCTGGCGCCCGGTGCGCGAGGCCCAGCAAAGCGCGGCGATCGCAATAATCTTCAGCACCGGGATCATAACGCTGGCCCCGAAAATAATGAGCGCCACCGGATAATCGCCGTGCTGCCAGAACTCGATTACCCCGCCGACGATCGTGTTCTGTCTGTCGCCGGCGAAAGATTCCACCCGCAACACGGGCAAGAGATTTGCCGGAAAATAAAGCACCACCGCGGCGATCGTCAGGGCCCAGGTGCGTTGCAGGCTTTCGCGCAGCCGCAAGTGAAGCCGGCTGTCGCAACGCGGGCAGCGGCCCGCGCTCACCGGAGTGGCCAGGTAGCAGACGTGGCAGAGCGCCAGCCCGCGCGCGGCGGCCGAGTCCGGAGCAAATGCCTTCACGCGTCCGGGATCTCCAGTCGGGCCCAGAGTTCTCGCGGATGAATGGAAGCGAGCGCCGCCGTCAGGCAAATAATCAGGCCCACGAAAGACCAAAACGAAACCCCGAGGGTGAGGGTTGCGAGCGTGCCCAGTTTGAGCAGACTAACGAGTGCGCCGAGGAGGAAGACCTCGATCATGTTCCAGCGGCGGGCCGCCAGAACCCAGCGGCACAGCGCGAGCGCTCCGGGGAGGCGGCGGCTCCAAAGCAGAGGCACGAGCAGGTAAAGCAAACCGCCGATGAGCAACGCCGGCGCCGCCAATATGAAAACCGAAACCGCCCCCGCCAGATACGGATAACCCTGCTCCTCCAGGCCCGAGGCACTTTGCCAAAGCGACATCTGGTTGCGCCGGAAACCGGCCTCGAGGGTCATGAAGGGAAAGGAGTTGGAGACGACAAAGAGAAGTCCGGCGGCCAGCGCAAAAGCCGCCGTTCGATGGAGCGAATTGCACGGGTTGCTCAGGAGCGGCGAGACGCAGCGCGGGCAGACCGCTTTCTCGCCCTCTTGCAGATCGGGCATCTCGAGAATTGCGTCGCAATCGGGGCAAACCAACTGCTCGGTGGAATGGGAAGGATGCACGGAAT
>JBDTCM010000221.1:0-6736 GCA_039923575.1 Chthoniobacterales bacterium | reverse complement strand
AGGCACGCTGTTTGTGACGATCGGTCAGCCCCCAGCATGGCTCGACGCAAAAGAACGGGCCGCCATCGGACCAAAGAGTCAGATAAGGAACCTCCGCGAAGTCGAGGGTGACGCGGCGACCGCTCGGAGGATCAAGATAAACGAAGGTGCGATCCGGCACTTCGATAAACTCGAGAATGAACGAACCGGGAAGTTGCGCGCGAGTGAACGGCATCTCACCGCCGGCATGCGTGATGTCTTCGGTCTCGCCGGTCAGATAGTTTCCGGGCGAAAACCAGCGGCGATAACGACCGGCCGGCATCTCAAGTTGAAAAGCATCGAAGCTGCTCGCGGCGAAGCCCGGATGCAGCCCGAACTCGAGATGCGCGGTCAACTCGGGCTCGTGATTGCGGAAATGGAAGCCGACCTGCAAGACGTCGCGCTGCAATGAGTAGGTGAGCGCGAGCGAAACCTTGAGCGGATATTCCTGCGGCTCAATCTCGTTAGGGGAGATTCGATAAGTGATGGCCGCGGTCGCGCTGAGTTCCGTCCTGACGTCGGTAACGAGCTTGTGCCGGAGAAAACTGTGGGTGCCACCGCGAATCTCCCGACCGCGATACAGGCTGTGCTCGTCCTTGAGCCGGTGCAGGAAGTAACCCATCACGGTGGCGTGATTGGCCCAGCCGCTCGCCGGTTTGTTTAGATCGTTGTCGCGATGAAGAAACCCGATCCAACTCCCCTCCCCGTCGCGCCGGGCCAGACTAACGAGTTCCGCCCCGAGCCGTGAGACGATGATGCGCAGGCCGCGCTCCTCGTCGGTCAGAACGTCGAGCAGGCGTCCGTCGCGCTCCTCTTCGCGGTGGGTGAATTTCATGGCGGAGATCATCGACCAGCCTTGACCAACGGTAAAGATCCAAGCGCGCTTCCACGAGCTGTCATTCCGGCAAGGAGAGACCGCCATCGCGGATGGGGCGAGACTCTGTCGAGCCTGAGGAGAAGGGTCTGTCGCCAAATGAGCGCCACCCGTGGCTCGACGGAGTCTCGCCCTACCGAACGAAAAAGATGTGATCTCGCTCCAGGGAGCGGAAACCTCTTTACGGGAACAAGCCACGCGTGTGCTTGGCTTTCATGACGCGCTCGACCCCGATCGCCATCGCCGCGGTGCGGTGTGAGACGTTATCCCTTTTCGCGCGCTTGATGACTTGGACGAAAGAACTCTCGAGAATGCGGAAAAGTTTGTCGGTCACTTCCGTCTCCGTCCACATGAAGGCCTGCAAACCCTGCACCCATTCGAAGTAGGAAACGATCACGCCGCCGGCGTTGCAAAGGATGTCGGGAATGACGAAGACTTCGTCCCAGCGCTTGTTCAGGTGCAGGTCGGCTTCCGGGCTGGTCGGGCCATTCGCGCCTTCGGCCAGGATGCGGCACTTGATTTTGTCCGCGTTCTTTTCCGTGATCACGCGATCGACCGCGCAGGGGGCGAGAATGTCGCACGGCATCTCCAGCAATTCGTTAGGGTCAATCCGGTCCCCCTGATCGAAGGCGCGCAGGACGCCCTTCTTTTGCACGTGCTGCTCGGCCGCTTTGACGTCGATCCCCTTGGGATTGTAAAGCGCGACGGTGTGGTCACTGATCCCGACGATTTTGACCCCGGACTTCAAACCTAACGACAGCGCGGCGACCGAGCCGACGTTACCGAACCCCTGGATGATGGCGGTCGATTTCTCCGGGTCCATCTTGAGCATGTCCATCGCGCGCTCGATCAGGTAAACGACACCGCGACCGGTCGATTCGCGCCGGCCTTCGGTGCCGCCGATCGAGACCGGCTTGCCGGTGACGATTTCGTTCACCGAATAACCCTGGTAAACCGAATACGTGTCCATGAACCAGGCCATGACTTGTTCATTCGTTCCCATGTCCGGGCCCATGATGTCGGTCTTGGGGCCGACGAACGGAATCATCTCCTGCATGTAACGGCGCGAGACCGCTTCGAGCTCGCCGCGCGAGAGTTTGGTCGGGTCGCAGGCGACGCCGCCCTTGGCCCCGCCGTAAGGCAAATTGTTGAGCGCGCATTTCCAGCTCATCCACATGGCGAGCGCAGCGGTTTCGCCCATCGAGAGGTTGGGCGCGAAACGGGTGCCGCCTTTGGTCGGGCCGAGCGTGAGGTGATGCTGGACGCGATACCCTTGGAAGGTCTTGGTGCTGCCGTCGTCCATGTGGACGGGAAGAGTGACGGCCATCGCGCGCTTCGGATACATGAGCCGGTCGCGATCGTTTGGGTCGATGTTGAGGTAATCGGCGATGACATGGAACTGGTCGCACGCCATTTTAAAGATTTCGTCGTCGTATATCATAAGAAGCGAGCCAGCACGGTAGAACGGGCCGGCAGTTGGTGCAGTTGGTTTTTCCGATGGGACCGGTGAGCCGTCAAATGCAAAACGCTCTTTCCGTGCGGCGGACTGGCGGTCCGGCCGGCGCGGCCTTAACCTCCGCGAACCTGATATGACGGAGCCGGATTTCCCACTCCATCCCGAAACGATCGCGGTCCACGCCGGCCGAGCGATCGATCCTGCGACCGGCGCGGTGGCCGAGCCGATTCATCTTTCCACCACCTTTCAACGGGCCGAGGACGGAAGTTTTCCGACCGGCTTCGATTATGCTCGTGCCGATAATCCGAATCGCGCCGCGCTCGAAAAGGCGCTCGCCCTGCTCGAAGGCGGCGCGGCCGCGGCCGCCTTCGCCTCCGGCCTGGCGGCCGCGCTGGCGGTCTTTCAAACGCTTTCGCCTAACGATCACGTCGTCGCTCCGCGGGAAGCGTATCATGGCGTTCTGCGGCTCCTGCGCGACGTCTGCGCGCGCTGGCAGCTCGCCGTCGATTTCGTCGATATGACGGATCTAAACGCGATCAAAGAAGCCATCCGCTCAAACACCAAAATCATCTGGGCCGAGACGCCATCCAATCCGACGCTGAAGTTAACCGACCTCAAGGCGGTGGCCGAGATCGCGCACGCGGCCGGGGCGCGCCTCGTGGTCGACAACACCTGGTGCCCAATGATCCAGCGGCCCTTTGCGCTCGGCGCCGATCTCATCATGCATTCGACCACGAAATATTTCGGCGGCCACAGCGACGTGATGGGGGGCGCGATCATCGCACGGCAGGACGACGAATTTTTCCAGCGCGTCCGCGAGTTGCAGAAGCTGGGCGGCGCGGTCCCGGCGCCGTTCGATTGCTGGCTGGTGCATCGCGGAATGCAAACCCTGCCCTGGCGAATGCGCGCGCATTGCGAAAACGCGACGCGGGTCGCGCAATTCCTCGCCACGCATCCCCGGGTGGAGCGGGTCCATTTTCCGGGATTGGCCTCGCATCCGCAGCACGCTCTTGCGCAACGGCAGATGAGCCAGTTCGGCGGGATGCTTTCCTTCGAGCTCAAAGGCGATCGGGCGGCCGCGATGTCGCTGCCGAATCGGATGCAGATCTTCACCCGCGCCACCAGCCTCGGCGGCGTCGAAAGCCTGATCGAGCATCGTCAATCGATCGAAGGTCCGGACACACTCACGCCTGCGACGCTGCTCCGTCTTTCCATCGGCCTCGAGCACGCCGACGACCTGATCGCCGATCTCGAGCAAGCGCTCGCGGGGTAACCACGATGGAGGGACGACCGAAGCCTGCCGGCCGGGGCGGGTGTCGTCCGAGAATCCTCAAACACGGACGGGACAGAGCCCGTCCCTCCGGGCGCTCGTTAGGGCATCCGCGCCCGACGCGGCTACACTTTCAATTTGCGGCGCACGATATTCACGACGTCATGCACCTCCGCGATGCGCAACAGATAGGCCGTCCCAAAAAACGCTCCCGCGCCAATCGTGATCGTGACCACCACATCAAGAATTAATTTCCATTCCGACCCGTGCAGCGCCGCCGGGAAAACGAACCGCTGCGCGGCCAGGCAAATCGCCGCCAGGACCGCGCCCGCGAGGAACACCTTGCCTAACGTCGCCACCATTTGCCCGGTCTCGAGCCGACCGGTATGCCGGCGCATCATCGCGTAGAGAAGAAGGAAATTGGTGATCGCGACAAAACTCGTGGAGAGCGCGAGCCCGCGATGGCCGAGCCCGAGGTGAAAAGTAAAGAGCCAGTTCAAAGCAAAATTCACCGCGATGGAAATAAGACTAACGGCCATCGGCAGATGCCGCTTGTTGATCGCGTAAAAGGCCGGCGCAAGCACCTTCACCCCCGCGTAACCGGCCAGCCCGATCGCATAGAACTGCAGCGCCGCCGCCGTTTGTTCCGTCGCCGCCGCGGTGAAGCGCCCATGCTGGTAGATCACCGCGATGATCGGTCGCGCCAGAATGATGAGCCCGATCGCCGAGGGAATGGTAAACAACATCACCAGCCGCATGGCATGAGCGAGCGCCCCGCGAAATTCCCCGGTGTTGCCGAGCGCCGCGCTGCGCGAGACGAGCGGCAACGTCACGGTCGCAACCGCCACGCCGAAGACGCCGAGCGGCAATTGCATGAGACGAAATGCAATGTTCAACCAGGTGATCGGCCCGTTGCCTAAGGTTGAAGCGAAACCGCTGTTCACCGCCACATTCACCTGCACCGCGCTGGCCGCGATCGTGGCCGGCCCCATCAGCGCGAGAATGGTGCGCACGCCCGGGTCGCGCCAGTTGAAGTCGGGCCGGAAACGAAACCCGACCCGGGACACGGACGGAAATTGCACGACCAACTGCAAGAGACCGCCGAGCAAAGTGCCGAGCGCGAGCCCGACCAGACCGCGCTCTCCAAAATGCGGATGCCGCCAGTCCACCTGCGGATCGAGCCAATAGCAAAAGGCCACGCCGCCGACGATCGAGCCGATGTTAAAAAAACTCGAAGCCAGCGCGGGAATGCCGAAAACATTTTTTGCGTTTAGCATGCCCATGACCAGCGCCGCCAGCGAAACGAGAAGGATGAAGGGGAACATGATGCGGGTGAGTTCGATCGTGAGATCCGCCTTTTCCGCGGGGAAACCGGGCGCGAGCACCCCGATCACAAACGGCGCGAAAACAATCCCGAGGAGCGTCACCGCGCTCATGAAAACCACCGTCAGCGTCGCGACCTTGCTCGCCAGCCGCCACGCGGATTGATCGCCGTCGGTCGCAATCCGGCGCGAGAACGTGGTCACGAACGCAGTCGAAAGCGCACCCTCGGCAAAAAGATCGCGCAGCATATTCGGCGCGCGGAACGCGGTCAGGAACGCATCCATGTTCTTGGAAGCGCCGAAGAGACCGGCGATGACCGTCTCGCGAATCAACCCGAGGACACGACTGCTGAGAACGGCGAGACCAACGATGCTCGTCGCCTTGGTGCTGACTCGTTTGTCTTCTCCCGCCGACATGGGCTAGAAGGAACAGACTCCCAAGGGTAGCGCAAGCTGCCAGCCCGCCAGTCCTGCGGTCGCTTCCTGCGGCGAACTTCCTGCCTAACGAGGAAAAAGCAGGACGCCCGTCTCCCCCGCCGGTCTAGTGCCCGTAATTCAGGTCGTAAACTTCCACCAACCCCACGCCGGTCGAGTCCGCCTTGCCCCGCACGATCGCGGTGTAGCTGCCGGGGATCAGGCTAAAGAGCACGGCGGCATCGCGATCGTCATTCGGAGCCAGGCCGGTCGCAGCAATTTCTGCTTCCTGCTCGTCCCGCCAATTGTCGTTCGAAGCGAGGAGAGCGCCCGTTCCATCGCGCACTTCCAGCGTCGGATCCTCGAGCGCATTTGGAACCGATCCGATCAGGTCCGGACCGATCGCGCGGATCAACACGTTCTCAGCGTCATCGCCGCGGACGATCAGGCCGCCAATCAGCGGATCATCACCCGCCCCGACCGAGCCGCGGGTCGAGATGTTTACCAGACGTCCCGATGAGGGCTCGTTCAGCGGATCGAGCGGCTCCAGATCGTAAACTTCAGTCACTCCAAGGCCGACGGTTCCGCCGGCGCCGCGGACCTGAACGGTGTAAGCACCATCCGGCAAGTCGGCGATGAGCGCGGCCTCAGCGTCGGATGAAGGCGCCGCGCCGGTCGCCGTGATTTCCGCCTCCTGGTCGCTCCGCCAGTCATCGTTGCTGGCGAGAAGAGCGCCGCTGGCATCATGCAACTCCAGCGTTGGATCATCCAGCCTTCCCGCGAGAGGCACTCCATCCACCGCCAACGAAGGACCGAGGGCGCGCAGCAGCACTTTTTTCGTGTAATCGGCCGAGCCATTTGGAGGCCGGTGCACGACGAAACCGCTGATGAGAATGTCATCGTCTGTCCCGACCTGGCCGCGGGTAGAGATGTTGGCGACTTGCACCGAAACCTGGTTCGGGAATTCCGAAGTGTTACCGTCCGGATCAGTCACAGTCGCGGCAATGATCAAATCAAACGGGAGCGGCAGGAAATCGAAGGAAAAATAAGCGAGGCCAGCGGCATTGGTTGTGATGGTTTCAGTCCCGAGCAAGTTACTCTCATTCGCTCGTAGACCTGCGGTGAAAAATTGCAGCGTAAAGTTCGTCGACGGTGTGCTGTTCAGCCCGCCCTGAACCGTGGTTCGGTCGGAAAGGAAAGCCGTCGAGGTGATGATGGGAAAATTCTGAAGGTTGTTCGGACCGGAATCGCCATCGCCCAAGTCGTTTCGGGTGGGACCGTCGGTAGCATTCATGTCTCCACTGACAACCAAATCAATTGGGGTAGAGAAAATCGAAATGCTATTGGAAAGAATCGCATTACCGATCGCGGGATGATCGAGG
>JBDTCM010000220.1:0-5934 GCA_039923575.1 Chthoniobacterales bacterium | reverse complement strand
TCCGATATGGCCGTAACCGTGCGTTAGTTCGACTAATTGAAGATCCAAATTTCGAAACAAACGCTCTGGCGAGTCGTGCCCGTGGCCGTGCTGATTTTTGGTGCAATTTACTTTCTCCGCATGCCGGTGGCGGAAGTGGAGAAGGTCGTCCGGGGCACGGCCATCTCGGCGGTTTACGGCACGGTGCGGATCGAGCCGGTCTTCGTCGTTCATGTGCGCGCGCGGAATAACGGCTTCATTCATCTGGCTGATGCGATGGCCGCCGGCCGGGGCGCGGTCGGGAAACAGGTCGCCAAGGACGAGCTGCTCGCGACGATCGCCGATGAGACCGCGACGCGACAACTCAAGCAGGCGCAGGCGGATTTGCAGGCCGCCGAAGAACAGGCCCGGCTCGAGCTGCCTTCCTCCGAGCCGCTCAAGATCGCGGAGGCCAACGTGCAACGCCTGGAAAAACTGACCTCTCTTAGCAACGTGCCGGCAGTCGAGTACGAGAAGGCGAAGAGCGAAGCGAAACGCCTGCGCGATGTGCTCCAGTCCGAGAAGATCGAGCGCGAGCGCAACCTCGACGCCCTCAGTGGGGCCGTAAAGAAAGCCCAGACCCTGACCAATCGACTCGAGATTCGCGCCCGCATGGAAGGCATTCTCTCCGACATCAAAGCGATCGACGGCGAATTGGTGAGCGACGGCGCGGAACTGTTCACCATTTCTTCGAGCCGGAATTATGTGCACGGGGAAGTGAACGAGGAAGACGTGGGCGAAGTGAAGGTCGGGATGAAAGCCATCCTCCAGATGTATGCCTACCGCACCCGGCAGTTCAGCGCCAAGGTCACTTCCATTGTGCCCGCGGCCGATCCCGAGACGCAGCGTTACTCCGTGCTCCTCGACCTCCAGAAGCCGCCCGAGAACCTGCTCGCCGGCATGACCGGCGAGATGAACATCATCACCGGCCAGCACGCGAACGCGCTCCTCGCCCCATCGCGCGCCCTGTTCGTCGATCAGATCTTGCGCGTGAAAGTTGGCCTGGTCGAAAAACGCACGGTCAAGGTCGGCTATCGCACGCTCGAATTTTCCGAGATCCTCGACGGGCTGAAGGAGGGCGACCATGTGGTGGTCTCGGATCAGGATAAACTGCGGCCCGGACAGTTCGTTAGGCAGCGAATGGTGAAAGGCGCGCCGCCCGAAACGCCGCCATGACGCCCACCCTGCACATCGCCCTCCGTTTTCTCTTTCATCGCAAGCGCGCCTTTATCCTCAGCCTTTGCGGGGTCGTTTTCGGGGTCGCGATTTTCGTCTGCACGCAGGCCCAGACCCAGGGCTTCGCCCAGCGCTTCATCGATTCCACTCTCGGGAGCAACGGGGCCATCATGCTCAAGGCGCAGTTTCGCCCGCGCGCCGATAATCTCTTCGTCGAGCCGAAAAACTCCAAGGTGGAAGCGGCGCACCGCCGTTATTTCGAGGGGATCACCAATGCTTCCGAAATCATGCGGATCAGCCGGCGTTTTTCCAACGTCGTTTCCTGCGCGCCGGTTTTGCGCGGCACGCTCACCGCGCGGGCCGAATTCGAAAATGCAACGGTCGACCTCTTCGGCATCGATCCCGCCTTGCATCTGCGCACGACCGATATCGGCTCGCAGATCATCGACGGGAAATTTGAAGATTTTCGCAACAATCCCAACTCCGTGATTATCGGTTCGCGGCTGGCCGAGGCGCTCGGCATCGCCGCCGGCGATCCGGTGCAATTGCTTTCGCCCGGCGGCGAATACTGGCGTTTCAATGTCGCGGCCGTGGCCCGCAGCGGAGTTGGGGCGGTCGATTCGACGCGCGTTTATTGCCAGGCGAAAATCGCGCAGCGGCTTTTGCGCAAGCCCTACCCGGCGACGATGATCATCTACAAATTGCGCGACCCCGAAACCGCGCCGGAATTGGCGCAACACTTCGAGCAGCTCTTTCAGCACGAGGCGCGCAGTTGGCAGGAGCGCGAGGAAGCCAATCTGCAACTCCTGCTCACCTTGCGCCTCTCCACCGCGATCACGGTTTCCCTGATTATTCTCCTCGCCGGCTTCGGCATTTTTAATGTGCTCACCATGACGGTGCTCTCGAAAATCAAGGAGATCGCGATCCTCCGTTCGATCGGATACAGCCGGCGCGATATCAGTGCGATTTTTCTCTGGCAGGGCGCGCTCATCGGCGCCCTCGGCTCGATCATCGGCTGCATTCTCGGCGGGCTCATGGTGGTGGGCGTTTCCCACATTCCGCTGCGCGTCCGTGGCCTGCTTTACGCGGATTATTTTCCGGTGGCGTCGGATTGGCACCATTATTTGTGGGCCACCCTGCTGGCTTTGATTGCGGTCGCGATCGCCAGCTGGGTGCCAGCCCACCGCGCCGGTCAGCTGCCGCCGGTCGCGACCCTGCGCGGCTCGAGCGTATGACGAATGAAGTCTGCCTGAGCTGCGAAGGGATCGAGCGATACCTCGGCGAAGAGGAGGAACGCGTGCATGCGCTGCGCGGGATTTCGCTCACCTTGGAAGCGGGCACCATCCACGCGGTTGTCGGCCCTTCCGGCTGTGGAAAAAGCACTCTGCTTTATATCCTCGGCCTGCTCGATCATCCCGATCGCGGCGAGGTCACGATCGAAGCGGAAGCGGTTTCACATTTGCCGGATGACGTTCTCTCACGCAAACGCAACGAGCTGCTCGGATTCATTTTTCAGTTTCATTTCCTGATGGAGGATTTCACCGCCCAGGAAAACGTCATGATCCCGATGCGCCGGCTCGGGCGCCTGGCGGAAGAGGCGATGCGCGAGCGCGCCGCGCACCTGCTCGACGAAGTGGGCCTTGGCGCCAAGCTCGCGCGGCCGAGCCGCCATCTTTCCGGCGGCGAACAACAGCGCGTCGCGATCGCGCGCGCGCTGGCCAACGATCCGCGCGTCATCCTCGCCGACGAACCGACCGGTAACCTCGATAGCGCGAATTCGCAGCGAGCTTTTGCCCTTCTGCAAAGAATCGTTCGGGACGAGCGCAAGGCTTTGCTCCTCGTCACGCATAACCCGGAGATCGCGGAGAGGTGCGATTGGATCCATGAAATGCAGGACGGCGTGCTCGTCGGCAGTCATCCGCGCGGCACTCGACCTAACGATTGATCGTTCACGGTGCGGCCGGGAACTGCAACGGCCGGACGCAGATGACCCAGAACGCGCGGGCGACGTGCACGAGAGCGGAGGCCGCCTCCCAGTATGCGATGACGACGAAGGCCTGGGCCGGGGCGCCGAGGAGCAGGCCGAGCGCAAGGATCCAGACGTAGACATTGCGTCGTCCGCCTAACCAACGGATTTTCAGATCGAGCGGGCTAAGCTCATCGATCAACCGGTGGTAGCGGCGAATGACACTGAGCTTGGCCAGGCCATCGACGCCTTCCGCGCCAAGGAGGAGCAGAAGATAGAGCCAGGCGCCCGGCAATTGACCCGAGACGTGGAAGTGATAAGCGAGCGCCAGCGCCCAGGACAATTCATAGAAGGCGTCGAACCAATGCTCGAGCCGGCCGCTCTCCGATGTCTCCACTTTCACGCGCGCCTGTTTTCCATCGAGTCCGTCGAGCACGCCGACCGCGAGTGCGCACAACGTCCCGGCCACGAGATGACCGCTGGCAAAGAGAATCGCGGTCACCCAGCCCACGACGTTGCCGAACGCGGTCAATTGGTTAGGCGTGATCGGCGTCTTGCATAAACGCGCCACGAGAAAGGTCTCGATCGGTCCATGCACCACGGCCGGAAGATCGAGCGAACCTTTTTGCGCAGCGTCGAGGATGCGTCGCTCCGCGTCTTTGCGCTCGGCGGGTTCGGGCGCGGGAATCCAGAGCGGGCGCACCGCGCGCCGCAACTCGAGCGAATAGGCCGGCTGCTCAGCGATATCCAGGACGCGCGCGGTCGCGACCATTTCATCACCACGGGAAACCAACGCTCCCGTTGCTCGTCCGGCATCGACCAGCACGCACGGTTCCGTCTGCGCCAGGAGCAGGCGCAACAAGCGCTCATCCCAAACCGCATCGCCCGGCAGAACGAGGCGCAATTCGTCTCCGGCGTCGGCCTTGGCGGCTGGCTCCAGGCGGACGGCAATCTCGCTCCGCGGCGGCGAATTCTTTTCCAATTCCGGTGCGATCATTTCCGGTGTCCGCGAGCGCACGGTCGCGCTGCGCACCCCGGCGCGCTGGAGAGTGCGGAGCAAACGCTCGAGCAAAGTAATGCCGCAAAGCTCGATCAATGCGCCGGGAGCATCTGCCAGAATGAGGACCTGCATGCGACGGATGGAATTGCTTTGCGGCCTGTCCGGTGCTACGCCAGTAACCTTGCTTCGGCCACCCGGGCCAGAGCGCAACATTTTCGCGATGCCGACCGTCGAACTGACCGCCGCACCAATCCTGGAATCGCGCGCCGAGGAAGGCCTGCCGGGAATGTTGTTTCGATTGCGATACAGTCCGTTGCTAGCACAGATGGTGATTGTGCGCCGCTGCAATCTTTCCTGCGGCTATTGCACCGAGTTCGATAAAACGAGCGAGCCAGTTGCTTTCGCAGTACTCGAAGCACAACTGCGCAAACTGAAAAATCTCGGGACTTTCGGCATCTCTCTCACCGGCGGCGAGCCCACTTTGCACCCCGACTTGGCGCGCCTCGTGCGCACCTGTCGCGAGCTCGGTTTTTTTCGCACCGGCATGATCACGAACGGCTTCCTTTTGAAACCCGATCTGATCAAGCAACTGAACGACGCCGGCTTGCAGGAAATGCAAATCTCGATCGACGGAGTCAAGCCTAACGAGACCACTCAAAAGGTGCTGGATAATCTGCGCCAGCGTCTCGAGTGGCTGCGCGATCACGCCAAATTCAATGTCACCGTCAGCGGCGTGATCGGCGCTGCTCCGCCCGAGGAAGCAGAGGAGGTGGTGGCCTTCGCAAGCGCGATGGGTTTCACCCCGCGCGTCCTGCTCGTGCACGACCAACACGGGCAGTTGCAACTGAACGAGCGGGAGCGGCAGGTTTACGAGCGCATCGTCAAAAAATTGCCGAAGAGCTGGATGGATTTTTCCGGCTACCGCAAACGCCTCGTGCGCGATGGCGTTGCGCCCTTCAAATGCCGCGCCGGCAGTCGCTATCTTTACATCGATGAATTCGGAAGCGTGAACTGGTGCTCGCAAACCCGCGGCGTCTGGTCGAAACCGCTCCTTGATTACACGCGAGCCGATTTGCGCGCCCAATTTTATAGCTACAAATCGTGCCACGAAACCTGCACCCTTGGCTGCGCGCGTTCCGCCAGTCAGCTCGATAACTGGCGCGGGCAGGCCACGAGCTGAGGCGGCGCGCGTCCGCGTATGTCTTCCGATATTTCCCGGCCATGACCAGTGCGACCGCCGCCGTCGTGCTGCCGGTCGCGCCCGTCGATCACGGCGAGGAATTAAAACGCGGGGCGCTCGTCAACACCGTCGCACTGCTCGCCTCGAATTTTCGCGGCGTCTTTACTTTCCTGGTCGCGCGCCTGCTCGGGCCGGCCGGGCTCGGGGTGTTCCTGGTCGCGTGGAATACCGTCGAAGTGCTGAGCAAACTCAGCCTCTTCGGCCTCGATAGCACCCTCATCGCTTTCATCGCGCGCGCGGAAGCGGCCGGGGATCGCGCGCGCAGTCACGCCCTCTTTCGGCTCGCGCTTTTTTTGGCCCTGGCGCAAAGCACCCTCGTCGCGCTCGTCGCCTTCGGCGCCCTGCATTTCTTAGGCGAACGCCTCGGGCTTCAGCGGCAATTGATCGCGCCGCTCTCGGTCATGTTTTTTTGCCTGCCGGGCATGTCGCTCTACGCCGCGAACACCGCCATCTCGCGCGGAATGAAAGTGATGCGGCACGATATTTTTTCGCGCGGCATCACTCAATCGGTCACGACCAGCGCTGTTTTTTTGC
>JBDTCM010000219.1:0-4835 GCA_039923575.1 Chthoniobacterales bacterium | reverse complement strand
GCCCGCGAATATCAGCATCACCAACCGCCGGGAACCTAAATCACCCCGACTGACTCGCCCGCCTCACCTCTGCTTCTTACTAATTACATATGAACGCGATGAAAACCCTCGCCCCGCCTCCATTTTGCTCGTTGACATATCCACAGCCATATCAACGAGGCAGAAGTGAGCTACCGGCACCGAGGGCGAGCGGTGCTCGAAGTGAAGAGGTTTGAACTCGTGTATTGGGAGGGGTGCATCGATCAAGCTGACGCCACTAAGCGGGAGAAGTATTCTAAAGAGCGCGTGGGGAAAGCGCTATATCAAGAGCCGAATACGAAGCTATCTCACGGGGTAAAGGATGTGAGCACGACCATGATTTATACTCACGTCCTGAACAAGCCGGGCCTCGGGGTGAAGAGTCCGCTCGATCACGCGGCGGTGGGGTAGCGCCCAAAATCATCGTCGGCGATGATGTATTGATTCCGACATGCCCAAGTCGGTTGGAGGTCGGCGCTGGATGGGCTGTAGCCGGTGACTTTGGCGACGGCGACGGCGAGGTCGCGGCCGTGTTGGACGAGGGAGCCGTAGCTCGCTTCGGATTGGGAGACCTTCTTTTTCTCGGCCGGGGTTGTACTAGGTGACTGGTCTCTTCGGCGGATGGTTGCAGCCTATTGGAATCAAGGGTTTACGTGGCGACCCCAGAGCAGGCAGGGCGGGCGCTCGGGGTGGCGTTTATGACGGGCGCTGCGAAGACGATGCGCTGAGACAGCGCACGCTCCACTATTCGTTAGGCGCGGCGCGGAGGTCGAGGTAAATCAAAACGAACGCGATCCCGAGGAGCGGCCGGAGGACGGTTTGGAGCACGCTCAGCCCGAGGGTCCAGGCGGTCAGCGCGGCTGGTTTGGCCGCCGCGCTCATTGATTGCACCATCGCCTGGGCGTCCTGCATCGTCGTCAGGGTGTGGAAGTAGGCGGTCAGCGTGGACCACTCCGGTCCGATGCTGAGGACGGTGGCGAGAAGGCACCAGAGTGAAGAGACGACGACGCCGTGCCACAAGGGGCGACGCCACCACGGCCGGTCGCGATGGCTTTGCGCCATTTCCTTGCTCCGCCGGAGCGAGTCCACGACGCCGGCGTTTTCAAGCACCGCCGCCTGTTGCCAGAAGAGGACGTTGACGAAAACGCGGCCGAACATCCAGACCTGAAAGAAGAGCAAGGCCAGCGCGACGAAGATCATGAGCACGCTGGGCGGCCCGGCCGCGACCATCACGAGAATGGCGAAGGCGAGGACGAGGAGGAGAAAAAAAGCGCCGTAAACCAGCACGCAGAGGAGCGCGACGCGCGACCAATATTTCAACGCGCGCGGGACGAGCTCGGCCAGCCCGATCGGATGTCCCTGCGCGGCTTCGCTGGTCAGAATTTGGATGCCCGCGATGTAAATCGGCCAGGCCACGAAACTGGCTGCGACCATGAATAAATTAAACAGGCCCGCGAGCGCGTGGCGGAGGTCGAGTTCGCTGCCTCCGGTCACGGCGGCGCTGTTCAGCTGGAGACAAACTGAGGGCACAATGACGAGCGCGCTGAGCCCGAGGAACGTTCCGAAGCGCGTGCGGTAGATCTGCCACGTTTGCGCGCAAAGTCCGCCCAGACTCGCTTGCCTAACGAACAGCGGCGGGAGTTCCGGCGGGGTCGGTTCGTCGGCAAAAAGTTCCGGCAGCTCGCTGGCGGGAATCCAGCGCTCGCTCCCTGGCTCGCGCAATTCGTTCTCGCGAATGAGCCGGCCTTCCTCTTTCCATTCGCGCAGCTCCTCGAGATCGACCGGGCCGTACTCCTTGCCTTGCACGCGCACGATCCATTCGTCTGGCATGCGGCTCACTTAACTGCGATTCCCGCGAAAGACTAGGGCATAGGTCGCATAGATCCCAGATCTTCCATGGGAGGAATGGGATCCAAGGATGATTTGCGCGCTGGGGTCTTGTCGTAAAGTAGCGCGTGAAGCTTCTCCTGATCGACGGTCACTACTACGTCTACCGCTCTTATTTCGCGATCCTGCATCTTTCGAATTCCCGCGGCGAACCGACCAACGCGATCTACGGCTTCACCAAAACCCTGCGGCTGATGTTGAAACATCTCCAGCCCGATCTCGGCGCGGTCGTGTGGGATCGCGGGCTGCCGCAACGCCGGACGGGGTTGCAACCCGGCTACAAGGAAACGCGCAAGGAAATGCCGGCGCCGATGGTGCCGCAACTCGATGAGATCCAGAAGATCACGCCGTGGCTTGGTTTCCAGAGCCTCTCGCTGCCGGATACGGAAGCGGACGATTTGATGGCTTGTTATGCGATCAAGGCGCGGGAACACGGGATCGAGGTGGTGTTGGCGACGAACGACAAGGATCTCTATCAGCTGGTCAATTCGACCGTGAAAATTTACAGCACCGTCAAAGCCGATCTCGCTTCGCCCAAGGACGCGTTCGCTTTGTTAGGCGAAGAAGAAGTGACGACCAAATGGGACGTCCCGCCCGCCCAGATTGGCGACGTTCTCGCCATCTCGGGGGATGCGGTCGATAACATTCCCGGGGTCGGCATTGGCCGAAAAGCGGCGGCCAAGTTGCTGCGCGAATTCGGCAGTCTCGACGCGCTGCTGGACGGCCTCGATCGGATCAAGACCCCGAAAACGCGCGAGAAACTGGAAGCGTCGCGCGAACGAGTCCGGCAAAACCGCAAGATGGTCGCGCTGGATTGCGATCTCCCTTTGCCGGTGCCGATCGACGACCTGCGCATCCGGCCGGATTATCCGCGGCTGATCGAGTCGATGGAGCGATACGAGTTCAAATCGCTTCTCCAGGATGTGCGCGACGAAGCCGCTCGGGCGGGCGGCGCGGGCCGTGCGGTGCAAGGCGAGCTTCTGTAGACGCTTCGCTCTCTCCGAGCCCGCTTCCTGCCCGTAAGGCATCCAGGCCGGAGGGTAAGCTCTTCCGAGCCGGAGGCTGCGAAGCGCGGGTCTGGGCGTGGCCGGGTCGTGGGCCCTCTTGCTTTGCACTCGCAGACTCGCGTCTCCCAGATGTTTGTTTCGCGTCATCGGTCGTGCCCGAGCGAGAGCTGGAGGGACGACCTCCGTGTCGTCCGAGCTTCTGAAACTGGGACTGGGACGGGACAGGACAGAGCCCGTCCCTCCAAGATGTTCCACGAAAATTTTTTGAACGCGCCCCGGTCTCTGCTGTCTATCATCACTGGTTAAGGCGATTCGGGCGGTGGCACGCTCTCGCATGTTCGAAGGTTTCTCCGCGTGCCCTGCCCGGATCTTTTTTTTCTCCTGGCGCCCTTGTTCCACGCCATCCTTCCCCGCATTGTTCAGCGATCGGGGTGCGCCATGAATTTTTCTGAGGAAGACAACCAAATTCTCGATCTCGCCCTGCGCGAGGACGTCGGTGCCGGCGACGTCACGAGTCAATATTTCGTCGGTGAAAACGACCAGGCTTCGGCCCGGGCGATCGCGAAGGAACGGGCCGTCGTGGCCGGGACGGAAGTGGCGGCGGAAATCTTTCGGCGGGTCGATTCCGCCCTGCGCGTCGAGATTGCCCAAAAAGATGGCGCGCTCGTGACCGGCGGAACGATGGTTTTGGAAGTGCGCGGCCGCGCCCGCTCGATCCTCACTGCCGAGCGCGTCGCGCTCAATTTCCTCCAACGCCTGAGCGGCATCGCGACCTTGACCCATCAATTCGTCGAGGCCGCCGGCCCGAACGGCGCGAAGATTCTCGACACTCGCAAGACCACCCCAGGCTTGCGCAAGTTTGAAAAAGCGGCGGTGCTCGCAGGCGGCGGAACGAATCATCGGTTCGGGCTCTTCGATATGGTGCTAGTGAAGGACAACCATCTCCTCGCGCGCAACGGAATCGCGCAGTTAAGCGCCGCGATCGCGCGGGCGCGCCGCGAGCGACCGGATCTCAAGATCGAGGTGGAAGCGGATAATCTCGATCAAGTCCGCGCCCTCCTCGAAGTCGATGGAGTCGAGGTGATCCTGCTCGATAACATGCGCGCCACCGAGATGCGTGAAGCGGTCGCGATCGGGAAAGGAAAAGTGAAATTCGAGGCGAGCGGCGGGGTCAATCTTCGCAACGTCCGACAGGTCGCCGCCACCGGGGTCGATTTCGTTTCGATCGGCGCGCTCACCCACTCCGCGCCGGCGATCGATTTTTCGCTGGAGCTGACCCATGTCGCCGCCTGATCGGCTGAGCGCGGCGGATCTCGAGGCATCGTTAGGGAAGGGCATCATTGGCCGGCGCGTCATCGTCCTGGAGTCGACCGGCTCGACCAACGATTTCCTCCGCCAGATGCTCGCGCCGGAATTGCCGGAGGGTTTCGTGGTTTTCGCCGAGGAACAGACCGCCGGGCGCGGCCAGCGCGGGAATCGCTGGGCTTCGGCTCCGTCCCTTGGACTTTGGTTTTCGATTCTGCTCCGGCCGTCGCTGCCGCTCGCCGAGTCCGCGCGCCTGACGGACTGGGCGGCGGCAGCGATCGCGGCCACGATTCGGCAGGAGACACCACTCGAGCCCACGATCAAGCTCCCTAACGACGTCTATGTCGATGGTCGAAAGGTCGCCGGAGTTTTGGTCGAGACGAAAGCGAGCGCTGGCCGGCAGTTCGACGCCATCGTTGGCCTTGGGGTGAACCTCAACCAGGAGCAGCAGGATTTTCCGCTCGAGTTGCAGGACCGCGCCACTTCACTCGCGCTCGCACTTGGACAAAAAATTATTCGCGCAAATTTTGCGATCGCGCTCCTGAGGGAATTGGAGCGGACGCGCCCGGCGGCGCTTTCGCTTCAAGCGGTCGCGCCCACCTCGGCCAGCCAGCGCCG
>JBDTCM010000218.1:0-6669 GCA_039923575.1 Chthoniobacterales bacterium | reverse complement strand
TCTTCTTCTCGAAGCACTCGTTCGTCTGCGCGCGCGCAATTTGTTTCCGCGCCTGACCCTCGTCGGCCCGGGCCCGGAGCGTTCCGCAATGGAGCAACTGGCGACGCGACTCGGGCTCGCGGACCAGGTAACCTTCCTGGGCCCGAAGCGTGACGCAGAATTGGCGAATCTTCTCGTGCAGCACAAGATCCTCGTCATTCCATCGCGCTACGATGAGCCCTTCGGCGTGGTCGCGCTGGAGGGGATCGCCTGTGGGTGCGTGACGGTTGGATCGGCGGGCGGCGGTCTACCGGATGCGATCGGCCCCTGCGGACTGACCTTTCCCAATGGGGACATCGACGCGCTGGCGCTGGCGCTTGAAAAATTATTGCGCGCGCCTGAGGAGCGACGGCGACTGACCGCTCCGGCTTCCGAACACCTCGCAAAATTTCAACCCGCGGTTGTGGCCGAAACCTACCTGGGGCTTTTTCGCTCCCAACTCCGATGATTCCTCTTTCGCACCCCGCCACCCATCGGTCGGAAAATGATCGCCAACGCTGCGCGCAACTGGCACGAGAAGTGGTGGGTACACCCCTCGAGTCATGAAAGCCATCGCCGATCGGACGCTCTCTCCCGCGGGCAAAAATCTTCCCAAGGTTTTCGACGCGACCACGACCGTGCGCAATATCCGGCGTCTGATCTGGCTCTATTTCCTGTTGCTGATTTTCGAGGGGGCTTTTCGCAAATGGATCGTGCCCCAGTTCTCCGCGCCTCTCTTGCTCGTGCGCGATCCGGTGGTGGTTGCCATTTACGTGCTGGCCCTGCGCGCTCGTCTTTTCCCGCAGAACATCTTCGTCGTCTCGCTCGAAATCATCGCGCTGTTTTGCTGGGCCACGGGAATTATCGTCCTTTTGCCTCTCTACTCATTCCGCACCGCCCTCCTCGTGACTGGGTTTGGGATTCGCTCCGATTTTCTTCATCTCCCGCTCATCTTCATTATCCCGGCCGTGCTCGATTTTGAAGACGTCAAATGGGTCGGCCGGTGGACCATCATCGGAATGATTCCGACGGCGTTACTCATGATCGTGCAGTTTGCCGCCACCCCGGAATCCTTTGTCAATCGCGCCGCCGGGCTGGGTGAAGGTCTGCAGATTCAGGCGGGAGGAGGAAAGGTCCGGCCTCCGGGTCTGTTCTCCTTCGTCTCTGGCACCATTTATTATTCGAGCGCGGTCGCGGCTTTTCTCCTCCATGCCACCATCGCGAGGCTTCCCTACCGGACCTGGTTGCTGGGCGCTTCGGGAGCGGCTTTGATCGTTGGCCTTGGGGTTTCCGGGAGCCGCTCGGCCGTTCTCGCGGTCGGCGTCGTCGTGGCCTCAGTCGGTGCCATTTTGCTCGTTCGCCCGAGTTTGGTGAGCAAGTCTCTTCGCCACCTGTTTCTCGCCGTCGTGGTGATGTGGGCCGTCAGCTATCTTCCAATTTTTCAGGAGGGTCTCGGGATCCTTTCCGATCGCTTTACCGAATCGGCCGAGAGCGCTGAGACCACGGTGTTCGGTAACTTGACCAGCCGGGTGCTGGGTGGGTACGCAGAGCCGCTGAGGCTTCTCACTACCGTGCCCCTGGGCGGTTTCGGTCTCGGCGTCGGCACTAACGGCGGGGCCGTTTTCCTCACTGGCGAAGCTGATTTTTTGTTGTCGGAGAACGAGTGGTCGCGGATTTTGCTCGAAAGCGGACCGATTCTCGGGCTCGCATTTTTGGTTTGGCGGTGTGCGCTCGTTTATAAGATTGGCCGCTTCGCCATCGGCCAGGTTCGCCTGGGAAACACCCTGCCCCTTTTCCTCTTCGGCGCGTCCGTTTTCATCCTTTTGCAGGGTCCATTTGGTCAGCCGACCAGCCTCGGGTTCGCAGTCGTTTTGGCGGGCTTGTGCCTGGCCGCCAAACCAGTCGAAGAAATGCCCGCGCCGGAGCCGGCCGAAACAGCGGGGGACACGACGCCGCCGGCACGCGTGCGTGGCCGCTCCAAATATGCTGAGCGCCTGCATGGTTCGACGAATCGTTCCAGTTCTGCGCCTCATGGTTCGGCCGATCGGTAAAGGAATCGGCCGACTGGGAAAGTCCTTTTCCGCGTGATTCTGCTCAGCCATCCCTTCGGCAATCAAAACGTTCGTCATGCCGCGCTGGCCCTGGCCCGGGCTGGTCTTCTGTGTGAATTCTGGACCTGCATTCGGTGGAAAGAGAGCGGCCTGCTCGATCGTTATTTGCCCGAGGGACTCAGGCGCGAATTGGGCCGGCGTTCGTTCCCAGCGGAACTCGACCCATTTATTCGAACGTCGGCTTGGCGCGAATGGGGACGGCAGATCGCGCCCCGCCTCGGTCTGGCTGCCCTAACGAAAGGTGAGAAGAGCATTTTTTCCGTGGACGGCACTTTTCGGGCGCTCGATCGTCGGGTCGCTCGCCGGCTCGCCGCGTGCCCCGGTCTGACCGCGGTCTACGGTTACGACGACGGCGCGCTCGCGACATTCCGCGCGGCGAAGGCAGCCGGAATGGTGACGATTTACGAGCACCCGATCACACATTGGCGAAAGGTTCGCCGCTTGCAGGAGGAAGAGGCAGACCTGCATCCGGAATGGAAACCAACGCTCCTCGCGCTGCACGACAGCGCGGAGAAAATTGCGCGCAAGGACGAAGAGCTGGCGCTGGCGGATTTGATCCTGGCGCCCAGCACTTTTTCGAAAGAGAGCCTGAGCCTCGCACCGGGTCTGTCCGCGACCATTCATGTGAACCCCTATGGCGCGCCGCCGATTTCCGCCGCTCCGCGCGTCCCCTCCGACGGGAAGAAGCTGAAAGTGCTTTTCGTCGGGGCCCTGGGACAGGCCAAGGGACTCAGCTATGTGCTCGAGGCGGCGGCGCGCCTAACGAGTCACATCGAACTGACACTGGTGGGGCGACGGATGAGTCCTTCAATTCCGGAGCCGGCGGCGCTCGCCCGCTGGCAGTGGTTTCCCTCGCTGCCCCATGATGAGGTGCTGCGGCAGATGGCGCTCCACGATGTGCTCGTGCTGCCATCGCTCCACGAAGGCTTCGCGCTCGTGCTGCTCGAGGCGATGTCGCAGGGGATGCCAGTGATCACCAGCCCCAATACCGGCATCGGTGACATTCTCACCGATGGGCGGGAAGGATTTCTCGTCCCGATCCGCTCGGCCGATGCCATCGTCGAGAAGCTCGAAATCCTGATCCGAAATCGCGCGTTGCTCGCGGAAATGAGTGCCGCGGCGAGACGAACTGCCGCGCAGTGTTCGTGGGAAGGTTACGAGCGCCGGTTGGTGGCGGTGCTGGAGCCGATTCTCCGTCAGCGGAGTTGATATCAATGCCGGCTATAAAAGCGCGCGACCGCGCATGCTGCTGACAGGTTGAGCCGCTTCCAGCGGTCAGTCGCCGGAGAAAAAGCACGCAGCGGTCCGCGAGTGTGTTGGAAGAACTGCCGATCCGCCGAGGTGGGCGGATATCCGCGCAGCGCTTCGCCGAGGAAGTTTTTCCGCCACGTCTTCGAGTCGCCGAGCGCGTGCGACATGAGGAATCCGCCAGGCACGATGTCCATGCCGTCCTTGCCGGCAATGCTGACCGGGCGCGTGCAAAACATGGCCGCGAGGTTGAGCGTGTCCTGGTCCTGCTTGTCGAAAAGATGACGGCGATCCCGTATCTCGGGCAGGGTGTCCATCGCAGCCTCCGCCAAATCCAGGAGACGTTTCCAAGTCTCGACAAACTCCCAGTCGGCCCCAGTCACGCCGACGAAGCCGCCGTTGAGAAAAACATCAAGATCTCGCGCGACGCTGAAGCCGCTTGGCGTGTAGAAGCGGCGCCACCTCGCCCGCAACGGGTGGGTCGATGGCATCGGCGAGTTAATGTCCTCGCACAACGCGACCCCGTAACTCGTCCATTCCTCAAAGAAGGGCCACGCGCACTTGAGGACGATATCGGTATCGAAATAGAAAACGCTCTTCGCGTCCGGAAAGAAGCGACGCCGGGCGTCGATCAGAAAGTCCGGCTTGAAGTTGGTCAGGTCCCGCTTCGTCTCCACGAGGACGAAATTCACGGTCAGGCCCGCCGCTGCCTCGAAGCCAGAAACACCGTCGTGCGCGACCACGCCGCGCGCCCACGGGGGCAGCGGTCCGCGATATCCGACCCAGACGCTCCCACGATAGCCATGGGTGTGGAGCGAGTTGATGAACGCCGCGAGGGCGATGTGATAGTCACCTTCGAAAAGAGTGCAGATGGCCGATGCGTCACCCGGCATGACTAAGTTCGCCCCCTCTCCTTGGCGGCATGATAGATGTTACTCGCAGTAAAGGTGAATGCCTTCAAACGCGTGTTTAGCACTTTCAAGCTTAGCATCGGGGAGAGTCCGGACTAGTCTTTCCCCCTCAGCGTTGCTCAAATGCTTCGCAGCCAAAAAATCCTGCCAAGACTTCTATCGATGAGAAATAAAGTGTGGTCGTCGTTCTGCCCATCATGGTCCTGTTGATCGGTAACTACCCGGCCGATCAGCAGCAAAGTATGCAGCGATTTGCGACCATGATGATGCGCGGTCTCGCTGCCGCCGGCGTCCCAGCGGAACTAATCGTCCCGCAACCTTTCCTCGGCCGGGTCCGGTTTGCCGGCCGCTTTGTCGCGAAGTGGCTCGGTTATATCGATAAATTCGTCTTCTTTCCGCGACAGCTGAAACGAAAGCTTTCCGAAGGCATCGATCTCGTCCACATCTGCGATCACTCCAACGCCATATATCAGGCGCATGTTCGGAATCGTCCCGTCGTCGTCACCTGCCATGATCTTCTCGCCGTCCGCGGCGCGCTCGGCGAAGACACCGATTGCCCCGCCTCGCCGACCGGCAAATATTTACAGCGCTGGATCGTCTCCGGATTGCGCAAAACCGACGCGGTCGCCTGCGCTTCGCCCGCGACGTTGCGCGATGCGCAGCGCATCATCGGGCAAAAAGACGGCCGGCCGCAACTGTTGCTCGTTCAGCACGGCCTCAATTTTCCCTATCGCAAACAGGCTCCAGCCGTCGCCCGCACCCACCTCGCGCGCTTCGGGCGACTGGATTTGGAGCGGCCTTTCGCGCTCCACGTCGGCTCCAATTCGCGCATGAAAAATCGCGACGGCGCCTTGCGCATTTTTGCCCTCACGAAAAATGAATGGCCCGGGCAGATGGTCTTTGCCGGGCAGAAACTGACCCCGGAATTGCGCTCGTTAGGCAAAGAACTGGGCGTGCTCGGACGCGTCGTCGAAATCGAAGAGCCCACCAACGAACTGCTTGAAGCCCTCTACAGTTCCGCGCTCGTCCTCCTCTACCCGTCGCGTTTTGAAGGCTTCGGCTGGCCCATCATCGAGGCGCAGACTTGTGCCTGCCCCGTCATCTGCGCCAATCGCGAACCCATGTCGGAAGTCGGCGGTGAGGCCGCGCTGACCGCAGACGTCGACGACGAAGCCGCCTTTGCCCGAGCCCTCTTGCGCCTGACCGATCCCAGCGAACGCGCGCGCTGGAGCGAAAAAAGCCTGCGCAACGCGGAACGTTTCCATGCGACCGAAATGATCGCGCGTTATCTCGAACTTTACCGCACGTTAGGCGCGCCGGTTTAGCAAAACGACCGGCCGCGCCGCCCGAATGAAAATCCTGCACTGCATTCATTCGCTCAATCCGTCGATCGGCGGGCCGGTCGAATTCGTTCGGCAAACTTCGCTCGTCCTCGCGAGCCGCGGGCACACCGTCGAGGTCGTTTCGCTCGATGCGCCAACTGATCCGTGGCTGAAGGAATTTCCCGTGACCGCCCGCGCGCTCGGGCGCGGGCAGGGCGGCTACGGTTACGCGCCGCAATTCGTTCCGTGGCTCCGGCAACATCACGCTGAGTACGACGCGGTCGTCGTTCACGGCATCTGGCAATACAACAGTTTCGGCGTCTGGCGCGCGCTCCGCAAAACCGCTACGCCCTATTTCGTCTTTCCGCACGGGATGCTCGATCCCTGGTTCAACCGCACCTACCCGCTCAAGCATTTGAAAAAATTGCTCTACTGGCCGTGGGCGGAATACCGCGTCCTGCGCGACGCCGCGGCGGTGCTTTTTACGACGGAACAGGAGCGGCTCCTGGCCCGCGAATCCTTCCGGCTCTACCGCTGCCGTGAAGTCGTGGTGAATTTCGGCACCGCTGCCCCCGAGGTGGACGAGCAGCAAGCTGGCGAGGATTTTTACCATGCTTTCCCGCAGCTTCGCGGAAAGACCTTCCTTCTGTTTCTCGGTCGCCTTCACGAAAAGAAAGGCTGTGAAGAACTGATCCGCGCTCTGGCCGCCGACGCGACGAGCCACCTCGTCATGGCCGGCCCGTGCGCTGATGAAAGTTATCTCAGCAAGCTCCGGCGCCTAGCGACCGACCCAGGTTGCGCCGACCGCATAACATTTACCGGTATGCTGACGGGCAACACCAAATGGGGTGCTTTCGCCGCGGCGGAAGCTTTCATTCTTCCTTCGCACCAGGAAAACTTCGGCATCGCCGTGGTGGAAGCGCTCGCCTGCGGAATCCCGGTCCTGATTTCGAACCAGGTCAACATCTGGCGCGAGATCGTGGCCGATGGTTGCGGCTACGCGGAAGACGATAATCTCGCCGGCACTCGCCGCTTGCTCGAGCGCTGGCAGGCCACGCC
>JBDTCM010000217.1:0-3034 GCA_039923575.1 Chthoniobacterales bacterium | reverse complement strand
GTAACGGAGGGGGCTTTGCGGTAATGAGTGTCCGCTCCCGAGCTTCGCAGAGCGAAGCGTCTACAACCGCCCCACCTGCTATTTCTTCAGCAAATCGAGCACCGCGCTCGTCATTGCGACCAGGCCGGTGCGGATGGTCGGCTCGGGCACCGGCGCGAACTTGCTCGAATGCAGACTCGGCAACGGCGGCGCGCCCGGTTTTTTTGAAGCGGCCATTTTATCCGGAGCGACTGCGCCGACGTGGAAATCAACCGCCGGAATGGAATGATCCGGCAGGCTGTATTCGGGAAAATCCTCGCCCCCCATGGTCGGGTCGACGATCTCGACGTTCTTTTCGCCTAACGACTTCTTCCAGACGCCGAGCAAGCGCTGCGTCAGCTCGGGGTTGTTGTAGGTCGAGGGGGTGAATTCATCCTCGCGCACTTTCACGTCGGGCAGTTTGTCCTGCGGCCAGCCGCCCGCGATGGCGCAGCCTTTCGCGATCTGGGCGATGGCGTCGAGCACCTGCTTGCGCACTTCACTCTTATAAGTGCGGACGGTGAGCTGCATTTTCACTTCGTTCCCAATGATGTTGTGCTTCGTCCCGCCGTGGATCGAGCCGACCGTGAGGACGACCGGGTCGATCGGGTTTACTTCCCGGCTCGCGATCGTTTGCCACATGTTGATGATCTCGGCCGCAAGCACGATCGGGTCCTTCGTCTTGTGCGGGTAGGCGCCGTGGCCGCCGACGCCGTGCACCGTCACGTCGACGGAATCGACATTGGCGTAGGTGTAGCCCGGGGTGACGCCGATGTGACCAATCTCAAGTTGCGCGTTGTCGTGAAAACCAAGCGCGTAAGCCGGTTTCGGAAAACGCGTGTAGAGGCCGTCCTTCAACATCGCGCGCGCGCCGGTGCCGAGTTCTTCGGCCGGTTGGGCGACGAAAAGAATGGTGCCCTGCCATTGATCCTTGAGCTGGGCCAGCGCGCGCGCGACTCCGATGAAAGTCGCGATATGCACATCATGACCGCAGGCGTGCATGACGTGGACTTCGTCGCCTTTCTCGTCCTTCGTCGCCACCGTGCTCGCATAAGGCAGGCCGGTTTCCTCCTGCACCGGTAACGCATCCATGTCCGTGCGAACGAGCACAACCGGGCCGTCGCCGTTTTTCATCACGCCGACGACGCCGTAGCCTTTTAGCTGCGGGTCGTCGTATTTGCCGATGTGATCGGTCACCTCGCAGCCGGCCGCTTTGAGTTCCTTCGCGACCAGCTCGGAGGTTCGCTGCTCCTGGGTAGAGAGCTCCGGATGGCTGTGCACGCCCTTGTAAATGGTGAGCAACGAAGGCAGTTCCTGCTCGGCCAGTTGCGCGGGAGTTTGATCCGCCGCCTCGAGGAAGGGTGTGGCCGCGAGAGCGAAGAGAAGCGTGGTGATCGGCAGAAATTTCATCCGGCAGGGTAGAGCGAATATACCCGTCGGCAACGCGAAGCTGTTTCGTGCTCGCTCTGTAGACGCTTCGCTCGGCGAAGCGCGGGACCACGCCGCGCGCGCACAAGAAAGTCCGCTCACCCCCGCGTCGCCCAGAGGGCGGCGTCTACAATTCGTGATACGCTATCGCTCTCTCTTTCCAAACGAACATGGCGCGCATTCTCTATCTCGACTGCTTTTCCGGGATCAGCGGCTACATGACGGTGGGCGCGCTTTGTGATCTCGGGGTGGATCCTGCCAAACTCGAAGCGGAGTTGCGCAAGCTCTCCTTAGGCGAGGCGCATTTTGCTTTCGATCGGCAATCGCGCCAGGGGATCAGTGGCGTGAAATTCTCCGTGCATGAATCCGGTCATGCGCACGGATGCACCTACGAACAGATTCGGAGCGTGCTCGGCAGATCCGCACTTTCCGATTTCGTCAGGCAGAAATCGCTCGCCATTTTTGAGCGGATCGCGATCGCGGAGGCGAAAATTCACGGCGTCCCGCTGGAGACCGTCGCCTTTCACGAAGTCGGCGCGGTCGATTCCATCGCGGACATTGTTGGCGCGTGCGTCGCGCTGGAGGCGCTCGGTCAACCGCACGTGGTGGTCTCGCCGCTGCGCGAAGGGCGCGGCTGGATCGACTGCGCGCACGGCCGCTTCCCGTTGCCCGCGCCAGCGACGCTCGAGATCCTGCGCGGGATTGAGATTGAGGAGGTGGACGAGTCATGGGAGTCGATCACCCCGACCGGCGCGGCGATCGCACGCGAATTTGCGAAAGGGTTTGGCCCAATGCCGCGGATGGAAATCGAGCGCATTGGTTACGGGATCGGCACGCGGGATTTGCCGCAACGCCCTAACGTTTTGCGTGCCGTCCTCGGGCGCGCCCAGAACGTTCTCGAGACCGACACGGTCATCGAGATCGAAACCAATCTCGACGATCTTTCGCCGGAGTTGACCGGCGCGGCCATGGAACGTTTGCTCGCGCTCGGTGCGCTCGACGTCACGCTCACACCCGTGCAAATGAAGAAGAACCGGCCGGGTGTTCGGCTCTCGGTGCTTTGCGAACCGGCCCTGGAATCGCAAATTGTGCATGCGCTCCTGAGCGAGACGAGCGCCTTCGGCGTGCGCCGGAGCGAGAAGCGTCGCTTCAAACTCGAGCGGCGTTTTGCCAAGGTGCAGACGCAGTTTGGCGAGATCACGATCAAGCTCGGTCTCCTCAACGGCGAAGTGATTCAAGTCGCGCCGGAGTTCGAAAGTTGCCGCGCGGCAAGCGAGCGGACCGGTCGGCCGGTGCGCGTGATTTACCAGGCTGCACTGGCGGCCCACGCCAAAGCGTGATCGTATAAAGGCGCGCGGATTTGGCCGTGGCGACGATGCTTCTTTGGTTCTCATGACAAACACCGATCAGACCCGGACAAAAAATAGCGTCCGGGTTGTCGGCGAAGTCGCTCCCGGATTCGATGAGATTCTGACTCCCGACGCGCTCGCTTTCGTCGCGAAACTGCACCGGACCTTTAATGGGCGGCGTTTGGATTGTCTGCAGCGCCGCGCGGAACGGCAGACGATGCTCGATGGCGGCGGCACAC
>JBDTCM010000216.1:0-3201 GCA_039923575.1 Chthoniobacterales bacterium | reverse complement strand
AAACGGCACGCGAGTCGCGTGCGCTCCCCAGCCGTGGCACGCGAGAGCACAACCTCAGGACGACAATACGCGTGCGTTGCAAGCTCCCTCGCCCCGAAAGCGTTCGGGGCTCGGGATGACAAGCGCGTGAGGCCACGTGCGAGGCAACGCTCATTCAAGGCACCGCTGGTTGCACCCGGGCGAGTCGCTGGAGGAGGAGCCGGGCCGCGCCTTCCGGGACATCAAAGTGGAGTTCGACGTTCTCATTCTTCTGCTCCACCTTGGGCGGATCGGCCGAGAGCCGGAAATCGGAGCCTGGAATAGTGAGCCAGCGGGCCGGCTCGTTTTGCAGGCTGGCGGCCAGCTCTTTCGCTTTCGCCGGATCGATTGCCCTAATGAGCAAATGCGCCTTGGCCGGCGTGCCCAGGCTCAACTCCAGGCCGAGCAGCCTGGATCCGTTCAGGAATTCCGCCGGAAAAATCGCGCCGAACATGGTCGTCAGGTCGGTCGGGGTGCGCGCGACGAGGCGGAGCGCGCTGTTCGTGTCGAGCTCCTGGAAACGCTGCAAGAGCGGGTCGTCGATTTTGAGATCGGGCCGGGTGCCGAGCCGCACCTGCACCAGCTCATCGACCTCGCCTAACGAACCAACCGCGAGCGTTTTCGGTCCGACCCGCGCGACCGTCACATCCGGTCCCTGCCAGATGACGAGACCACTCACGGTGCTCTTGGTGAAGCTCTTATCTTCCGTGATCGTGCGAAGGATCGGCGCGAGATCGCCCCGCGTCTCGACCAGCACGTATTCCTGTTGCGAACCGCCTTCCGCGATGGTGAGCGCGCGCGTCACGCGGCGGGCGTCGCGGGCGAGGTTAATGGCGGGGACGCGCGCCGCGGTGCCGAGTAACCCGCTCGATACTTTTTGCCAGAGATCCGGTTGCTCTTTGCGCCACCGATTAACGAGCGGGCCTTTGTTGAATTGATCGACATCGAGCGAAAGGATGGCGAGCGTCGCCTGTGGGATCCAATCCCGCTTCGGGGGCGATTGGGAAACGAGCGGGAGGATGATGGCAATGAGCGCGAGCAGGGAAACAATGGTGAAGTAGAATTTTCGCAGCTCTTGCTTGTCGATCTGGCCGGAGAGCAGGGCCAGCGCCTGCCTGTGCTCCGCGTGACGGTCGACCGCGGTGCGATGACGCTGCACGTTGGTGAGCAAGTGCGGCGCGCTCGGTGGCGCGATCCCTTGGGAGGCGAGATGACGGCCGATGTTGAGATAGGCCGGGTTCTTTTTTTCTTCAACGGTTTGGTGTTGCTGTCGCGCATGCTTCACTTCCTCCTGCTGGGCGCGGCTGCTTTCGTTGAGGGTGCGATCGCGCGCTTCGAATTCGCCCCGGACGCGCGCAATGTTCTTGTCCGCTTGCGCGACGAGGGCTTCCTCGGCGGTCAGCTTTGCTTTCGCGTCCCGGCTCGCTTCGGCGCTGCCGAGGCGGGCCTGCACCATCTCGGCTTTCTCGCGCGGGAGCCGCGCGCGTTCCGCGCCAATCCGTTCCATTTGGATCTGCAAATCGGCCGGCGCCGGATCGGTCGCCTGGAGGAGGGAAAGCTTTTTCAGCAGATCGCGATCGGCCTCGTCGCATTGCTCGATCCGGCGCTCGACCGTGGCCAGCTCTTTGTCGCAACGCTCGGCCGCCGATTTCGCCTCGTTGCGCCGCTCGACCAGCGGGCGCTTTTCTTCTTCGAGTTTGGCCAGGGCGGCGGCTTGCTCTTTGGAATTTTCCTGCCGTTGCAGGTCGATTTGCTTGAGCGCTTCCTCGATCTTCGCGATCCGGACTGCAACTTCCTTCTGCTCCTGCTCGAGCTTTTTCAGGGCTACGATTTCGTCGCGCACTTCGGGAAACCTGGCGGCCTCCGCGGTGCCTTCGCGGCCAAGGGCGATCTCCGATTTTTGCAGGAGACGTTTCTCGTGTTTGAGCGCGAGGCGCGTCTTTTGCCGGCGCACTTTTAGCGTCAGCTCGCGCAATCCGGTGGAGATGAAGCTCACAGGGGTAACTTACCGCAGGTCACTCTTCGGCGCTGCCTAACTTTGCCAGAACGCTGAAATCTTCGAGTGTCGTGGTGTCGCCGGTGACCGTTTTGCCGCTCGCGATTTCCTTGAGCAAACGGCGCATGATTTTGCCGCTGCGTGTTTTCGGCAAGGCCTCGGCGAAACGCACTTCGTCCGGTTTGGCGATCGCGCCGATGTGGATGCCGACGTGGCCGCGCAGTTCTTCCTTCAATGCCTGGGTCGGTGAGACGCCGCTTTTAAGCGTGACGAAAACGACCACACCCTGGCCCTTGAGTTCATCCGGGCGCCCGACCGCGGCGGCTTCCGCGACCTTGGCGTGACTGACGAGCGCGCTTTCAATTTCCGACGTGCCGAGCCGGTGCCCGGCAACGTTAAGGACGTCGTCGATCCGGCCCACGATCCAGAAGTAGCCGTCCTGGTCGCGCCGCGCGCCGTCGCCGGTGAAGTAATTGTCCTTGTACTCGCTCCAGTATTGTTTTTTATAACGCGGTTTGTCCCCATAGATGCTGCGCAGCATCGCCGGCCACGGTCGCCTGATGATGAGCTTGCCGCCGACGTTAGGCGGCACTTCCCTGCCTTCCGCATCCACCACCGCCGGATCGACCCCGAAAAAAGGCAGCGTCGCACTGCCCGGCTTGGTCGGAATCGCGCCCGGCAACGGCGTGATCATGATCGCGCCCGTCTCGGTCTGCCACCAGGTATCGACGATCGGGCAGCGGCCGCCGCCGATCATTTTGTGATACCACATCCAGGCCTCGGGATTGATCGACTCGCCGACCGAGCCTAACAATCGCAGCGAGGAGAGGTCGTGCTTCTTCACCCACTGGTCGCCCCAACGAATAAAAGCGCGGATCGCGGTCGGGGCCGTGTAAAGAATGCTGACCGCGTAGTCTTCGATGATCTGCCAAAAGCGGTCCGGTTCCGGCCAGTTCGGCGCGCCCTCATACATCAGAGTCGTCGCGCCAGCGGCGAGCGGACCGTAAACGACATAGCTATGACCGGTCACCCAGCCGATATCAGCGGTGCACCAGTAGACGTCTTCCGGCCGGAGATCAAAAACGTACTTTGTGGTCATCTTGGCGTAGAGCAGGTAGCCGCCGGTTGTGTGCAAGATGCCCTTGGGCTTTCCAGTCGAGCCGCTCGTATAGAGAATGAAAAACGGC
>JBDTCM010000215.1:0-5979 GCA_039923575.1 Chthoniobacterales bacterium | reverse complement strand
CGCCATCCGCATTGATCGCAAAGTCGCCGAAGATACGAGCGGGCAATTTGCCAACCTTGAAGCCAAACTCGGCCGGTATTTCGATGACGAGGAGACTGTTCACGCCGGTTTGGTTGGGCACGACAGTTGTTACCACGTTGGTCGCCGGGTTCACGACTCGAAAGGCCGGATCACCGACGAAGTGCGTGTAAAAAGTATCGCCCGTCCCAGTGTAGTTGTAGACCGTCGGCGCTACCTGCAGATACATATTCTTATCCCAGTTATAGCGCGCGCCGACCTGCCAGCCGAGCAAATAGGCGTCCGTCTTCGGCACTCCATTTGGGGAAGGGCCAATCGGGTTTTCCGGATTGGTATCGTCATAGACAAACTGTCCAAAGTTGGCGAAAAGATCGAGCGTCGGGCCAGCTTCCGTTTTTTGCGGAACGACCGCTTTGCCATCTTTGTCCGTCGTCGTGGCCGCAGCGACCCCACCTCCTCCAGCAAGCTTAATCGTATGCTTGTATTGCTCGGCCAGGCCTTCGGGATTGATGTCGGGATCCCAAACCATCGAGGTGGTAACGAAAGGATTCGCCATTTTGCCGGCGGTCAAAGTCAGTCCCTTGATCCCTTTGTAGCCGAGATAGGCCTGGCCCACGCCAAGGCCGTCGCTGTTTTTCGCGAACGGTCCCGGGCCGGTCGAGGTGTCGTCACCAAAAGTGATATTGGTTGACCGTGGATTCGTAGATGTCTCAAGACGGATACCGAAAAACCAGTCATCGACGAGGGTGCCGCGCAAACCGATCCGCAAGCGATACCGCGCGCGATTGCGCTGGTAGGTGTCGCCGGGGGCGTTGATTGGGTCCGGCCGGGCGGTTTCGCCACTTCGCACTTCATAGCGGACGCGCGCATCGCCGTAGAGCTCAAGCTCCGTGAGTGGCGTCGAAAGCTTGAGCTTGCTGGCCGAAGTCGCCGGCGCTTCTTGCATCGCGGTCTCTCGCGTTGTGGTCTCTTTCATCGCGGTCTTTTTGAGCTCGGATCGGACTTCCGCGGCGTCTTTCTCCGTGATGATATGCTTTTTAACGAGCAGATTTAGAAGTGCGTCGTTGTCCTCTGCACGGACGGTGTTACTGCCGATGATCAGGCTGGCGAGGACCGCGACAAGCGTTAATTTTTTGGCAAACATTGATTCTCCTTTTTTGCGGTTATTGGCTGCGGTGGGTTAAAGCACCGGCGATCTTGCGATCGCTGGCGGTCCGGACTTTCTCCGAACGCTGGAGAGGCTAGAGAGCGATTGTTACAGTCGCAAGGCAACGACGTAACAGTTGCGTGAATTTCGGCTCACCCTGTTTATCCTCTAGGCGGCAGGCGCGCGATAGCCCAGGGGATCGATCAGGACTTCATCGTAACCCAACGCGCGCAGCCCGAGCTGGAGCGCTTCGGCCACGCTGGCCAGACCCGACATTTCGTTAGGCGCAATCTCGACGCGCGCGCGCGTTCGGTCCGCCTCGACATGGTGCCGGACGCGAAAGACGCGGAAACCAAAGCTCCGCACGACGGCTTCTCCCCGCTCAATCATGCCGAGAGCAGTCGTGGTAACCGGCGTTCCATGCGGGATGCGCGAGCTCAGGCAGGGCTGCGCCGGTACGTCCGCCGTCGGCAAACCCATCGTCCGCGAGAGTGCGCGAATTTCGCTTTTAGTTAGGCCAACTTCTCGCAACGGCGCCAGCACGCGAAACTCTGCCGCCGCCTGCCGACCCGGTCGGACTTGTTGCGCGTCGTCTGCGTTCTCGCCATAGGCGATCGCGCGAAATCCAAGCTGCTGCGCGAGCCGGTCGAGTTTCGTGAAAAGCTCGGACTTGCAGAAGTAGCAACGATTCACCGGATTGCTGGTGTAGTTGGGGTCGCCCATTTCATCCGTCCTCACGACCTCGACCTGCGCTCCAATCAACCGCGCCAGCTGTAAAGCGTCCGCCAGCGCCTGGCGCGGCAGGCTGGGACTATCGGCGATAACCCCGAGGCATTGATCGCCCATCGACTCCACCCCGACCGCCAAAAGGAATGCGCTATCAACTCCGCCGGAGTAAGCGATGACCATGGGGCCGTGCGCTCCGAGGTGCGCTCGCAAAGCGTCGTGCTTGCTCTCCGCACCAGCGTCGCTCGTCATGCGCGAAGCTAGTTCGGCGCACGCAGACAGACAAGCTCAGCGCTGAGGCGCGCTGCCCGACGTGACACACTTCACCACCTCGTCGGTCAATTCCTTGTTGCGCGCGTCCAGGGTTTGAAGCCGAATCTGCCAGCGATGAAGCTGAATGCTCAGCTGGTTGATGTAACCGTTGATTTCGGTGCGTTGCGATTCGTTTTCCTTCAGATGGCGCCTTAATTCCGCCAACCTTTCCTCGATCGACCCCTGCGGCAGGCTCGCTGGACGGTGTTCCGCCGTCGGGTGAGGTACCGTTGTCGGCCCACCGCAACGCTGACAGTTCAACGTCAGGCCCGCAGCGGCGCCATCCACCACGAGTGGCGTGCTGCAGCGCTCACACAAGAAGAAGACGTCGCCGCCCTTCCCGTCGGTCGGACTCTGTGCCGGGGCGCTGGATTGCATTCATCCATGATTAAGCAGCCGGCATACCAAATTCATCTACGGCGACACGATGTCACCACCCGCTCAAATCGAAGCGCTTCTTGCGAGACGAGATGGCGCTCTTCGAGCCGGCGCTGAAATCGGACGAGATCTGTTAACGTCTCAACTGCCATCGTTTACATCTAGTATGAACGAATGGAACAATCGCTGCTAAAGACTCTGCGAAAGGAAATTTCAACAAACAATGGCTAAAGTCTTAGGTATCGATTTGGGCACGACCAACTCCTGCATGTCTGTGATGGAGGGCGGCGACCCGGTAGTTTTGGAAAACAGTGAGGGCGCCCGCACCACGCCTTCGATCGTCGCGTTCGCAAAAAATGGCGAGCGACTTGTCGGTCAGGCGGCGAAACGACAGGCGGTAACCAACCCCGCCAACACAATTTTTTCGATCAAGCGTTTCATGGGGCGCAAATTCGATGAGGTGCGCGAGGAAGAACATCGCGTCCCCTACAAGATCGTGAAAGCGGCCAACGGCGACGCGCACGTCCAGGTGGAAGTGAACGGCGAGAAGAAGACTTTTTCGCCACCCGAAGTTTCCGCGATGATTCTCGCCAAGCTGAAGGCTGACGCGGAAGCCAAACTCGGTGAAAAGATCACCCAGGCGGTCATCACCGTCCCGGCCTACTTCAACGATTCGCAACGCAACGCGACCAAGGACGCGGGTAAGATCGCTGGCTTGGAAGTTCTCCGCATTATCAACGAGCCGACCGCGGCCTCGCTCGCCTACGGACTCGATAAGAAGAAGGACGAAAAGATTGCTGTCTACGACTTGGGCGGCGGCACTTTCGATATCTCGGTGCTCGAAATTGGCGACGGCGTTTTCGAAGTGAAGGCGACCAATGGTGACACTCACCTCGGCGGCGATGACTGGGATAACGTCCTCGTCGATTGGATCGTGGGTGAATTCAAGAAAGACAGCGGCATCGATCTCTCGAAGCAGCCGGACGCGATCCAGCGCATCAAGGAAGAAGCTGAGAAGGCCAAGATCGCTCTCTCCTCCTCCCAGGAGTATGAGATCAACCTTCCCTTCATCACTGCGGATGCGAGCGGGCCGAAGCACATTCAAAAGAAACTCACTCGCTCGAAGCTCGAACAGCTAACTGACTCTCTCTTCCAGCGCACGATCAAGCCGGTCAAGGATTGCCTTGGTGATGCCAAGCTTTCCGAGAAGGACATCAACGAGCTCGTGCTCGTCGGCGGTATGACCCGCATGCCGAAGGTCATCGAGACGGCGCGCGAACTAATCGGGAAAGAGCCTCACAAGGGCGTCAACCCTGATGAAGTCGTGGCGGTCGGCGCAGCCATCCAGGGCGGCGTGCTCAAGGGCGACGTCAAAGACGTTCTCCTGCTCGACGTGACCCCGCTAACTCTCGCGATCGAGACGGCCGGCGGCGTTGCAACCGGGATGATTCCGCGCAACACCACCATCCCAACCCGTAAGTCACAGATCTTTTCGACTTACAGCGACAACCAGCCGGGCGTGGAAATCAAAGTCCTGCAAGGCGAGCGACCGCTCTCCCGGGACAACAAGAATCTCGGCACCTTCCACCTCGACGGCATCCCGCCGGCCCCGCGTGGAGTGCCGCAGATCGAAGTGACTTTCGACATCGATGCCAACGGCATCCTCCATGTCTCGGCAAAAGACCTCGGGTCCGGTAAGGAGCAGAAAATCTCCATCACCGGCAGCTCAGGCTTGAGCAAGGAAGAAGTCGAGAAGATGCAGCGCGACGCCGAAACCCACGCCGAAGAGGACAAGAAAGCGAAGGAAGCGATCGAGATCAAGAACAACGCCGACACCCTCGCCTACCAGTGTGAGAAGCAATTGAAGGATCTCGGCGACAAGGTTCCTGAGGACAAGAAGAAGTCCGTGGAAGAGGCGATCGTCAAGGTGCGCGCGGCCATCGAGGCCAACGACACCGACGCGATGAAAAAGACCTACGAAGACTTGCAGAACAAGTTCCAGGAAATCAGCGCCGACCTCTACAAACAAGCGGCGGCGAGTGCCGGCCCTATGCCAGGCGCGGAAGCCGGCGGACGGCCCGGTCCTCAAGCCGAGCCAGGGACCGATGCTCCACGCAAGGATCAAGGCGACGTGGTCGACGCGGAATTCGAAGTCGTCGACGAGGACAAGAAATAACTCTTAACAACAACAATTTGCCGAAAGGCCGCTCGCCGGACGCGAGCGGCTACCGGCAACAACCCAACTAGTAGAAGGAGTAAGTAAAACCATATGGCAATTAATGTAAGACCTCTCGGAGACCGGGTGCTCGTGCAACCGATCGAAGAGAAAGAAACCAAAAAGGGCGGCATCATCATCCCCGATACCGCCAAGGAAAAGCCGCAGGAAGGCAAAGTCGTCGCTCTCGGCACCGGCAAAGTGGACGACAACGGCAAGAAAGTGGAGTTCACCGTGAAGAAGGGCGACAAAGTGCTCATCTCGAAATACGGCGGCACGGAAATCAAGGTGGACGGTGAGTCCTACCTGATCATGCGCGAGGACGATATCCTCGGCATCATCGGCTAACTCGTCTCTCAACTCTCAACAAAAGACTAAGAACAAAAATATATGGCAGCTAAACAACTACAATTCGATGAGAATGCGCGGCATGCGCTTCTCCGCGGCGTCGAGAAACTCTCGCGCGCCGTCAAAGCGACCCTCGGACCGAGTGGCCGCAACGTCATCCTCGACAAGAAATTCGGCAGCCCGACGATCACCAAAGACGGTGTGACCGTGGCCAAGGAGATCGAACTCGAAGATCCTTACGAAAACATGGGCGCCCAGCTCGTGCGCGAAGTCGCCTCCAAGACTTCCGACATCGCGGGCGACGGCACCACCACTGCGACCGTTCTCGCTGAGTCCATCTACAAAGAAGGTCTCCGCAACGTCACGGCCGGCGCTAACCCGACCTCGCTCCAGCGCGGCATCAACAAGGCTGTCGAAGCCATTGTCGCTGAGCTCGCGAAGATCTCGAAGAAAGTCAGTGACCGCACGGAGATCGCGCAGGTCGCAACGGTCTCGGCCAACTGGGACCGCACGATCGGCGAAATCATTGCCGACGCGATGGACAAGGTAGGCAAGGACGGAACGATCACGGTCGAAGAAGCCAAGTCGATCGAAACCAGTCTCGACGTCGTCGAAGGCATGCAGTTCGACAAGGGCTATCTCTCTCCTTACTTCGTGACCAATGCCGAAGCGATGGAAGCCGTTCTCGAGAACCCCTATATCCTTATTCACGAGAAGAAAATCTCGAGCTTGAAGGACATGCTCCCGCTGCTCGAGAAAGTGGCGAAAGCTGGTCGTCCGCTCCTCATCATTGCGGAAGACGTGGAAGGCGAAGCGCTCGCGACCCTCGTCGTGA
>JBDTCM010000214.1:0-8502 GCA_039923575.1 Chthoniobacterales bacterium | reverse complement strand
GATCAAGTCGCTTGAAGAGCGGGCCAACGACATCCGGAAGTCGATTATCAAGATGTTGCTGGCGGCCGGCTCCGGTGCATCCATCTCAGAAATGCTTTGAGCAGGCCGAGGGTGGTGAGCGCCCATGCCGCCCATGCGATGAAAATGCCGCCGCGTGCAATCGGCTCTAGAAAAGGCATAGCCGCGGATTGCGCGTAGGCCCAGGTGCACGCGGCATACATCCCGAGCGGGAAGACCATCGACCAGTAGCCGGGCTCGTAGCGCAATGGGAAGCGTTCGACGAACAAGCGCCAGGCATTGACGAGAAACAAAAGCGGGATCCACCAACTGGCCGTCGCCCAGAAGAGCAGGTTGAATGCGGTCAGAAAGTGCGCGAGCGACGCGACGTGAGCGCTCGTCGTCGCGATCAGGCGCGCGCCCGCGAGGGTTGTGATCGCCATCGCGCCGCTGTTGATCCAGTAGTTGGGGCTGAGGGCCTCCTTGCGTTCCATCGGGTAAAAGAGCCAGCGCAGAAGGACCAGGCCGATCACCCAAAGATAGAACATCGCGCCGAGCATGTAGAAGGCGAGGCAGACGAAAATGACTTGCTCGGGAGCTGAAAACTGATTCGCGATGTAAGTGCCGAGGACGGCGATCGATTGGGTCGAGACGGTGAGGAGAAACCAACTGCCATCGATCCCGCGATCAAGAGCCGGCTTGGGATCGACCATCACGGCGGCGGCGAACCACCCATTGAGGAGAACGACCCATAGACCGATCGCGAAGAACCAGAGCGCGAGGGCGACGGAGTCCGCCCCCAGCCTGAGATGAAATTCGCTGCCAACCATCGCGGTCGCCGCGACGACAGTCAGGAAGCCGGCTCCGCGGTCGTGGCTGGCGAGGTCAGCAAGCATGCGTCGGGGATAACGAAAGAGGCGGCCCAGTTGCAGACCCCAGATGATGACGTAAGCGACGAGATTGATCGCAAAAAGCACGCGGGCGATGAGCGAGAACCCGAGAAATCCGGAAGCGATCGAGACGATGCCGGTCGCCATGACAAGCGCGAAGTAAGCCGGGGAGAAGGTGGCCAGCGAACCGGGCGGTGGGTTGGCAGGTCGGTCAATCATGGCGTGCTGGCATTGCGGCAGAAGAGCGATTCGTTAGGCTAACGAGTCGCCCAGCTGGCGAAGAATAACAACGCTATTTATGAATGGGTTCTAGCCAGAATAAATTGCAGCTTTGAACCGTAAGGCCCGCTCTCACGCATACCAGTCCCTGCGTGTGAGAGGCAAATTCCCGCTGCCGGACTCATCGAGTTTGGTGAGAAGAGTTTGATAAACAGCGAGGTGACCTCGCCGGAAACCGTGCGCCGAGCCAGCCAGATAAAGACGCCAAATGCGGTAAGTTTCTTCCGAGACAAAGGCGAGCGCGTCGTCTCGACGCGCCTCGAGCCGCCGCAACCAATGACGCAAGGTGAGCGCGTAATGCTCCCGCAAATTTTCCACGTCGCGAATTTCGAATCCGGCGGACTCCGCCGCGCCGAGCATGATGAGAAGCGGCGGGATATCGCCATCAGGAAAAACATAGCGGTCGATGAAAGACCCGGCGGTGTTATCGGGACGCGCGATCACTCCCTCCCCGATGGCGTGGTTCAGAAATACGCCGCGGGTTCTGAGCAGCGTGTGGGCGATCGCGAAATAATTCGGCAGTTGCTCGCGACCGACATGTTCCGCCATGCCGACACTGACGGCTGCGTCGTATTTTCCCGCCTCTTTCGAGAGGTCGCGATAATCGCAAACGCGGACCTCTACAGTTTCGTGCAACCCTTTGGCCCGAATGCGTTCTCTCGCCAGATCAGCCTGGCGCTGGCTCAAAGTAATCCCCGTGGCATGCACGCCGAAATGCTCCGCGGCGTGCACAATCAAACCGCCCCAGCCACAACCGAAGTCGAGCAACCGCTCTCTCGGACGGAGCCGGAGCTTTGTGCAAAGGTAGTCAAGCTTCTGCTTCTGCGCGTCGTCGATCTTGTCGTCGGGCGATTCGAAATAAGCGCACGAATAAACCATCCGGCGATCGAGCCAAAGCCGGTAAAAATCGTTCGAAAGATCGTAGTGAAAAGTAACCGCCTCACGATCCCGTTCGAGCGAATGACGCGAGCCGGTTCGGTGTGGCAGAACTCCACTTAGATGCCGTAATTCCCGGTGCGGCAGCGCCAGGAATAGACCTGCCAGCTTGAGCTTGTGTTTCCAATCGCTGAGCCGCGCGAGTAACCCGTCAGCCACGTCAAGGACCGCATCGATGTCACCTTCGATATCGAAGTCATTATAAATGTAAGCCTCCGCCACGCCCGCTTCGGTCCCGGCCGAAAACATTTCCGCGAGCGCGCCGGGATGCTGCAAGACCAATCTTGCCGGCCGCGGCGCGTCATCGGGCCATGCCTTGCCATTCCAAAGCCGTACGCCAACGGTGTCCGAACTCTGGCCAAGAATCTCATCGAGCAAACGGAATGTCTGACGCTCAACATCTTTCCGGCTCCGTTCGCGCGCGCTTCTTTCCGCGGAGCTTGGGTGCGGTAACACTTCCATAAGAGACATCGATATTTTCCCCTCTATTGTCCAGGCGCGTTCCCTTCCGGTATGGTGGATTCACGCCCTATGGCTATTTCGCGACAGTTCGCAGCCGCGGTTTTGAGAAATGAACTAATCGGGGGCGGACGTCCGGTAACAGCGACAAAACCTTGCTCAAAGCTGGTCCTGGTGAAAGACGAAGACATCGGCTTGTTCATATCACTGCGTTGGGGATTGCCTCAATCTCGGCATTCCGAGACTTCTAGTCAAGAAACATCTTGACTTATAGTGTCTTTGGATCGATGAAGTCGCATGGCACGGACAAGATCACGGCTCGGCGACACTTTGTGCATTGTTCCCTTGTCAGTCCTGCCGGGGTCCGGCGCGGCGTCCCGTGGAATAGATTTTGAAACTCAACGAATCACGGATTTGCGAAACGAAGACCTCATCCACCCGCGATGTGGTCAGGAAAGTTGTCACCCCATCTGCGGGGCAAATGAGGAGGAATAGAAGTTATGCAATCAAAGACTGAGGAAAATCATTGGCGCGAACACCATCACAAGCAGCCGTTCGTGAAACCCGGCCGCACCTACGAAGACTACGCTCCGGCCTATCGCGTCGGATATGAAGGATTCGACAAATATCCAAACAAAAAATTCGAAGAAATCGAGGCCGATCTCGCGACCGATTATCAGAAACGTCAAGCGACTCTTCCATGGGGAGACGCCAGGGATGCCGCGCGTGTCGCCTGGGACAAACTCGGCGGCGTAATCGTGCCCCGCGACGTATCACGCGGGGTCAGATACGACTAGTCTAGCGGAGTTCTGGCAGTTGACTATCACTTCGCGAGAAGCTCCCGAAGGACGACCGCTTCGTTGTGCTCTTGATCGCGGGCACCGTAAATCAGGGTGACGACTCCTCTTTTAGCTTTGCTCTTTATTAATATGAGCTGATCGCTCTGCTCTTTTAGCTCCGTTCGATAGCGACTGCGGAAACTTCGCCACTTGGCTGGATCGTGGCCAAACCATTTTCGCAATTCCGTACTCGGAGCGAGTTCCTTAAGCCAAAGATCGATCGCTGCTTTCTCTTTCGTCAGGCCTCGAGGCCAGAGGCGGTCTACGAGAATGCGAGTGCCGTCTGTCCGCTCCGGTTTTTCGTAGGCGCGTTTAAGTCGGATAGTCATTTTGGTTGTTTTGCCAGTTGTGATCCGATCCGCGCTTTTGCGGCATCGAGGCGCTGCCGCAAGAGGGTCGTTCACTGATTCGAACCCACGGTCATTTGCTGAGCAAATCAACCCGATCGCGCGTTGCTGTGTGCCACGTTCCTTTGCTTGGCGCCCAGCAACGAATCCTTTGTGGAATTCACGTAAACCGTGGATTCGTCGAAGCTGACTTTCGAAATTTTGTCCGTTGATATCCGAATTGTCTTTCCCGCAAACTAGTGTCCGGTCTCGACGACGATTTCGGGGATCTTCCACGTTCTACCGTCGATCAAAAAATCGGCGAGGTGACCGATGAGTCCATCCGTGGCCTGGACCTTATAGCCCTTTATGAAGCGGGAGCTCCGAAGGTGGGAATCCGCTCCTCCGTGCTTCGCATCGTCGGCCACGGGTGGCGGCGGCGCCATCACCGGATATTCGGCCAAACCCCACAAGGGCCAGGCTTCCGCATAGTAAGGATACCCATAGTGGCGGTGATATTCCTCTTCAAATTGGCGGAACAACGGCTTGTGATCGTCGGTCGAAGGACTCTTTTCGATTTGTTCCCGGGTTAGGTTGACGAGAAACACTTTCCGTTTTGGATAAAGGTGGCCAAGAGCGTGCGGAGAAATGAGGACGAGGCGCTTGGGCAGCCACCCACCAGTGTCAGCGACCACATAACGCACGGCCCAATCATTCTTATCATCGAGATAGAAATCCCTGACGTGCCCGGTTTCGCCATCGGTCGCGCGCAGTTTCTCGCCGTAGCGTTCTTGGATGCTGTGTAACATACTTAATCCTTCTACCTTGCTAAACGCGGCTCTGCCTTGATTGGGGGCTCGCCATCGATTGGCGAGAAACCCGAGCCGAATCCCAGCAAGCGCCGACGTGCGGCTTGAAGCCGCTGCACCATTTCCGCAGCCATTCGCTTGAATAGGTCAAAGCCGAGCGCCGGATCCGCCTCGCAATGCTCGCGCAAGACCGTTGCGTAAAAAAAGATCGCGCTTGTTTCCAACGAAGCGCGGGCCGTAAATTGCCATTCATACGGTGGAAACAGCCACGACCAGCCCAGCACTCCGCCAGGTCCAATGCTCCCGGCCACGATTCTCCGCCCGCCTGCTTTGGCCGCCGCCAGGAGTTCCACCGCGCCTTCCTCGATGAGGTAGAACCTATTTGCGGTTTCGCCCTGGCGAAAAATGATCCGGCGTTCCTTAAAATGAGTTCGGCACGCGCAGGAAGCGAGAAGCGCAAGATGGCGAGCGCTCATACCTTGGAAAAAGGAAGTCTTGGCAATATCATTTTCCAGGTTGGTCGGGTTCATCGCTCCTTAATTTTTCGTGCTTGCAAAACGATGCCATGCCGGACGAATAACTCAAAGAGTATTTTGATTTATTCCGATTTCCCGTTATGATAAAGTCTATGAAAGCTACCGCCTGGCGTAAGCGCCTGATGGGAAGTACACGGGGAAAGATTCTCGATTTGCTCCGCGCGGGGGATCAAACCGTGAACGAGTTGGCGGCAGACCTGCGACTGACCGACAATGCGGTGCGAGCCCATCTTCTGACCTTGGAGCGAGACGGACTGATCCATCAGTCGGGAACGCAGCCCGGTTTCAGAAAACCGCACGTGACCTATGCGCTCACGCCGGAAGCGGAGCAGATTTTTCCGAAATCATATGGCGTTCTTCTCGACCTTATTCTGATCGTCATTTCCAGACAGCTCAGTCCGAAGGAACTGCGCGCCGCGATGCGCGAGGTCGGAAAAAGGATCGCCGATAATCACCTGGTGGAGATCAAGGGGAAATCTCGCAAGCAAAGGATCGAAACGGCTCTGCGCATTCTCAAGGATCTCGGCGGTGCTGCGAGTTTCGAAGAGAGCGAAGGAAAGCGTTTCATACGCGGCAACGGCTGTCCCCTCGCCGCTGCCACCAGCCGCCATCCGGAAGCATGTCTCATCGCTGAGTCCTTGCTCAGTCAGATCATTGGGGCGCCCGTGAAAGAACGCTGCGCTCACGGCAGCGCCCCGTCATGCCGTTTCGAAATCCGATGATTTCGCGGCAACCCAGAACGAGGAAGGATTCCAGGTTGACGGCAGCGTCGGCCGTTCGATCGTGGACGTGACCCCGCTAATTCCGGCGATCGCGGTCGAGACGAAGAAAAAGAGAAGGCCGAAGAATTCGACCGGCCTTCTAACGGTCGGACATTCAACACGGACGATCGAGGAATTCATCGAATTGTTACGCGCACACAAAGTAACTCGTGTCGTAGATGTGCGGACGGTCCCACGTTCTCGGCACAATCCACAGTTTAACAAGGATTCACTGCCAGATTCGTTGCGCAAAGCTGGCTTGGGATACATTCATCTGCCGGGCCTGGGAGGTCTGCGTCATGCCAAACGCGATTCGCTCAACGCCGGCTGGCGCAACGCCTCTTTTCGCGGCTATGCCGATTACATGCAGACGCCCGAGTTTGCAGAAAGTCTCGAAAAATTGATCGAACTGGCGCAAGAAGATCGCATCGCCATCATGTGTGCCGAAGCGGTGCCCTGGCGCTGTCATCGCTCGCTCATCGGCGACGCCTTAACGGTTCGCGGGATTCGCACCGAGGACATCATGAGTTTGACGAACTGTCGGCTTCATACGCTAACGCCATTCGCCAAGGTTCGAGGCACGACCGTTACCTATCCGGCGGAAAATCCGTTGCGACTAAAAAAGAAAATACCGACTGGAAGCAAAGAGAGGGTGCCCAAGACAAAATGATTGCCTACAAGACATCAAAGAATGCGCGCATTTTATTCGTAGGGATCAATCCGCATCCCGGCTCGTATCGACGCAACGTCCCTTTTTCGAACAACAAAATGTTTTGGTATCTGCTCAACCGCGCTGGGTTGCTTCAGGAAGCAGAAGAGGACCTGAAAAATGATCAATCGCTCAAGAGAATCTACGAAAAGAAATTCCTGCCGGAATACGGACTGAACTTCGTCAACCTGGTGGATCGCCCCACCGTGGATGTGACCATGTTGAAGAAAGGCGAGGAAGCGGCCGGAATCAGGCGAGCACTAAAAATCATTCGGAGCTGCCAGCCGCGCGTCGTCTGTTTCATCGGGAAGATCGCCTTCAACAAGTTTTACGGGACGCGACAATGCGATTGGGGCTGGCAGGTGGCGATCGACGGAACGCCGGTTTATCTGATGCATTTTCCGATTCGCGGTCCCGCGGCGATTCGAGTGCAGGAGCTGAAAGAAATAAAACGAGTCAGCGGCGCGTAGTCCGGACAGCTCGACTTCGTTCAAGCTCTGGGCGGTTGATAGGAACCGGGAACGGTTCTAAACGAAATGGCCAATCGGTTCCAACCATTGATCGCTATGATGGCGAGGGTGAGATCCACCAGCTCTTTCTCGCTGAAATGTTGACGGACGCTTTCGTAAGTTTCATCAGGAACATGGGTCTGGGAAACGCACGTGACGGCTTCCGTCCACGCCAGTGCGGCTCGCTCGCGTTCGCTGAAAAACGGGGTCTCGCGCCAGGCGTTCAAGGCGTAAAGCCGCTGCTCTGTCTCGCCGCCGATACGCGCGTCTTTGCTGTGCATGTCGAGGCAGAAGGCGCAGCCATTGATCTGCGAAGCTCGCATCTTGACCAATTCGAGTAGGGACGGTTCGAGCCCACTGTGTCTGGCATATTGTTCCAAGCCGAGCATGGTCTTGAACCCCTCTGGAGCGGCTTTCGCGTAATCCAGTCGTGATTCCATAACTAAATGACGATCCCTCGTTTCTCCAGAGCCCGCGCCACATCTTCTACGCTGGCATCCCGCAAAATTTCGCCATCGATGTCGAGCGTCGGACTTTTGCTCTGCCCTGAAACCGCCTCCACTTCCTTTCCGTAGGTAGGATTCGTCGTCACATTCCTTATCTCATAGGGAACGTTCAACTCGTTCAAAAAGCCCATCACCGCGGCTGACCAGGGGCATCCAGATTTCCGGTAGAGAGCTATTTTCATGCTTAATCAGCTTTTCACCAGCGCGAGGAACTCGGTGCGGCTGGCGAGGTTTTCCTTGAAGGCGCCGAGCAGACAGGAGGTCACCATTGTGCCTCCGCGTTTGCGGACACCACGGCTGCACATGCATTGGTGCATCGCTTCGATCATCACGGCCACGCCCTTTGGTTTAAGCACGCGCTGCAATGCGGTCGCGATTTGATAGGTCAAACGCTCCTGCACCTGAAGCCGGCGCGCGTACATATCCGTTAGGCGCGCCAGTTTCGACAAACCGATGATCTTGTTATTCGGAAGATAAGCGATGTGCGCCCTCCCGTGGAAAGGAAGCATGTGATGCTCGCAAGTGGAGAAAAATTCGATGTCACGCAGCAATACCATTTCGTCGTACTGTTCGGCTTGAAATTGCGTGACGAGGACATCCTCCGCGCGCTGCGCGTAGCCGCCGTAAAGGTCCTTCCAGGACCGCACGATCCGCGCCGGCGTCTGCTGCAATCCTTCGCGATCCGGATCGTCCCCGATCCGGCGCAGGATTTCGCGGATCAGTTCCTTGGAATCAACCAGCGAAAGATCCTGCGGCTGTGGCTCGGGCGGAGGCGGCGGAACGGAGGGCGCCAGCCCATTTCGGTGCTGTGTCTCAGAGGCGTGGCCATTATGATTTAGCGCGGGCCCTGGTGACGGCCGGCGGAGATCGCCCACCAGGGATCGAAAGATCTGCACCGCGGAACGTCTCGCGGGCGGTGCCTCATTCCCGGGTAAAGGAAAACCAA
>JBDTCM010000213.1:0-3452 GCA_039923575.1 Chthoniobacterales bacterium | reverse complement strand
CGCCGCGCTCGCCTGGACGCAACAACTTCCCCCCAGCGAAGGACAACGCCGGCCCTGCAAAACGCTCTCTCCAGTTGGGCGCGCAACGATCCCGCAGCCGCGGCCGAATATGTGACCACTCTGCCCGCCGGCAAAACGCAGGAGGAGGCAGTGCGATCGGTCGCGCAGCAGCTGGCCAACGCCAATCTGCAAAACGCGCTCAGCTGGGCTCAGGCGCTCCCCGCCGGCAGGACGCGCCAAAACGCCATCGAGCCGATCGTCACGCAATGGAGCGAGACCGATCCGGAGGCGGCGGCGGAGTTTGCCGTGCGCAACAGCGGCGGCGAAGCGCGCACGAATTTGCTCGAACAGATTTCGCGACAATGGGCGCAGACCGATCCGCAGGCCGCACTCAGTTGGGCGCAAAATTTGTCCGACCCCGCCGCGCGCAATGCCGTGTTGCCGAATATCGTTTCGGTGGTGGCCGAGAACGATCCCGCGCGCGCGGCGCAGATGACGGCGCGCCTTTCCGGCGAGGCACAAACTGCGGCCGCCACTTCGCTCGTTGCGCAATGGGCGACGAGCGACCCGCAGGCCGCTGGCACCTGGGCCGCTGCCTTCCCGGAAGGGCAAACACGCGCGCGGGTCTTCGAAAATTTGATCAGGCGTTGGGCGAACAGCGACCCGGCAGCGGCAGCAAACTGGCTTGGGAATTTGGCGCAAGGCGCGTCGCGCGATCAGGCAGTGAGCGCGTTCACCAACCGCATCAGCTCCTCCGACCCCCAGGCCGCAGTGCAATGGGCCGCCACCATCAGCAACGACAGTCTGCGCAATGGTCAGATGGAATCGACCGCGCGCGCCTGGCTCAAAACCGATCCGGGCAACGCTTCCACCTGGATCTCGAACTCTACTTTGCCCGACGACACGAAAGCGCGGCTCTTGAATCCCGGCGGTTGAGCGCAATTCGCTCCACCGGCATGAAGCGTTTCCTGAGCGCGATCGCAATCGCGGCGGCCCTCGTCGCTCCAGCAGGCGCGACGCCTGCGACCACGCGAGAAATTCTGGGCGAACTGAACGCGGCGCGGGCCCAGCCGCGAGGTGAGGTCGCGGTCGCAAGACTCGTTAGGCGATGGGCCGAAGAGGACCTCGCGGCGGCCACCCACTGGACGATGCAACTTCCGCCCGACCGACCGCGCGACCTCGCGACCCAGGCGCTCGGCTCCGTCCTGGCCGGGAAAGATCCGCGAGTCGCGCTCGACTTCGTGCAGGCATTGCCCTCGTTAATCCACCGCAACTGCTTGTTCGCAGCCCTCTTCGGCTACTGGACGCGAGCAGATCCGGTCACAGCCGCGGCGCGGGCGGAGCACCTGCCGGCGGGATCCCACCGCGAAAACGCCCTCGCTCTCGTCGCCTCGATCTGGAGTGAACACGATCTGGAAGCGTCCTACGTCTGGGCAATTCATCTGCTCCCGGGCGCGGGGCGCACCCGTGCTTTGCAAAGCATCCTCACCCGCTGGATAGACAAAGATCCGGCCTACGCCTCCAGCCTGGTTGACGCGATGCCTCCCGGCCCGATTCGCAACGGCATGCTCGCCGCCCGCATCGCGCAGAAGTGGACGGAATCGCTCCCGCCTAACGAAGGCACAGACCGGGCGCAACAAACCGCTCTCTCCATCTGGGCGCGCCGCGAACTGGTGGCGGCGACGGATTATCTCGTGACGCTGCCCGACGAAAACACGCAACGCGAAACGGCTCGCACGATCGGCGTAGAACTCGCCCAGTCCGATCTGCCTGCCGCCTTGCGCTGGGCGGAAAAGCTTCCGGCCGGATCGACCCGGCAGACCGCGCTTCGTTTCATCATCATCTGGTGGGGCGATCACGACCCGCGGGCCGCGATCGATTATGTCGTCCAGAACAGCACCGGCGAGATGCGGCGGAATTTTTTCGCCACGATTTGCGACCAATGGGCGCGGCATGATCCGCACGCTGCGTTCGCATGGGCACAACATTTGCCCGATGCCGCGACGCGCGATTACGTCATATCGAGCATTGTTTGGACAGTCGCGCAGAAGGATCCGGCCACCGCCGCGCAAATGCTCCCGCGCCTGACTGGCGACGCCCAGATGGAGGCCGCTGTCTCAATCATGCTGCAATGGGCTAAGCGCGATCCGGAAGCGGCCAGCCTCTGGGCAGCATCTCTTCCGGAAGGTGCGTGGCGCGGCCGCGTCTTCGAATCTCTACTGGATCGTTGGGCGAAAAGTGATCCGGCGACAGCGGCGTTCTGGCTTGGGGGGTCTGGCGCAAGGTCGGTCGTGCGATCAGGCCGTGAGCGCGTTCGCCAGCCACATCATTTCTTCCGATGCGCAAGGGGCGCTGCAATGGGCCTCGACGATCAGCAATGACAGCCGGCGCGAATACGAGGTGGAATTGGTCGCGCGCGCCTGGGTGAAAATGAATCCGCATCAGGCCGCGACCTGGATCTCGAATTCGTCGCTGCCCGGCGACACTAAAGCGCGATTGCTCAATTCGGGCGGTTAAGCAAGGTCGGTAGGGCGAGACTCCGTCGAGCCAGAGGGATGATGTCGTGCTCGCGGCGGCGCGCCCCCAGCTCGACGGAGTCTCGCCCTACCAGTAACATGCTCTATTGAACATGTTCCGGTTTGGCTTAATTTGGCCGCGTGCCACGCCCATCGACCACTCTCTCTGAGCGCACCGCGGAGGTTTCCCGCATCCTCGCCATCCTTCACAAATGGGGCGTGCACACCCTTGGCCAGCTCGCCGTGCTCGAGCCCGATCAGCTCGGAACGCGGCTCGGTCCGATTGCGGTCGAACTTTGGGAGCAGGCCAGCGGTCGCGCTACCCGCCTCCTCCGACTCGTTAGGCCAGTGGAAGTTTTCTCGGAAGAACTCGAGTTCGAGCACGAAATCGAGACGACCGAGCCGCTCCTTTTCGTCCTCCGCCGTTTTCTCGAGCAACTAGCCTTGCGCCTCGGCGCGCTCTACCTCGTCGCGCAGGAACTCAGGCTGCGGCTGACTTTCAGCAACAAGTCGCGTTACGAGCATTGCTTTCAGATTCCTGATCCGACCAGCTCGGTCGAAATTTTGTTCCGCCTCCTCCAGGCGCATCTGGAAACTTTCCGGGCGGAACATCCGATCGTGACCATCGGACTCGAAGCGCAAGCCGCCCAACCGGCGCGACAACAATTTCATCTCTTCGAGACGCCGCTGCGCGATCCAAGCCGGCTGCACGAGACCCTCACCCGTCTCACGGGATTGTTAGGCAAGGAACGGGTCGGGACACCGGTGCGGGAGGATTCCCATCGGCCAGATGCTTTCCGGCTCGAACCGTTCGCCTGGGAATTGCCGGACTCGCCTAACGAACCAGCGCCGATGTTGGGTCCGGCGCTGCGCCGGCTGCGGGCGGGATTTTTGCCCGGACCCGAGGCGGCCGTGATCGCCCGGCAGGGACCTTAT
>JBDTCM010000212.1:0-5955 GCA_039923575.1 Chthoniobacterales bacterium | reverse complement strand
CCCGAGGATCGCAGCGCAAACGACGTCGGAAAGGAAGTGCGCGGCCACATACATGCGCGAAACCGCGATCAGCAGCGGGATCGGCAGCAGACAAAGCGCGACCCGGCGATTGGCGAAAAAGAGGACGCCGAAAAACGCAGTCGTGGCCGCGGTGTGTCCGCTCGGGAAGGAATTATGTTTTGAATCCAGGCGCGGGCCGTTCCAGCCGAGCTCTTGTTTGACCGACGGGCGCGCGCGCCCGGTCGCGATCTTGACTCCGCGCGCCACGATGCCGGCCAGAGCGCAGGCGATGATCATCGTTAGGCCGATGTGGATCCAGCGTTTGTTGCCGCGCATGGCGGCGATCGCGACGAGGGCCAACCCGGCCGCCACGTGCTCGGGCCAGTCGCCGTAGCGACTGATGTTGCGCATCACCGCTTTGGCCGTCCGGCTCGAGTGCTCAGCCACCCAATGGCGCGCTGCCGCGTCAAAATAAAAGGAGGCTGCGATCGCGCCGAGCGCGAGCACGAGAATGAGGAGCCACTTCCAGGCCGGAGCGATTTTGTGCATCGAGAGTTGTCTTTCGGCCTCTACCATCTTTGAATCGCTCTCTTGCAACCTGCAACTCGCAATTTCATCGCGCTCTTTTTCGGCTGTCTGCTTTTTCATCTCGCCGGCACCTGGGCGCTGCCGCTGGTCGATCGCGACGAACCGCGTTTCGCCGAGGCCTCGCGCGAGATGATCGAGCGCGCCGATTATGTCGTGCCCTATTTCAATAACCGTTATCGCTTCGACAAACCGCCGCTCACTTATTGGTTTCAAGTCGCGAGCTACCGCGCCCTGGGGGAAAACGCCTTTGCCGCGCGCTTTCCGAGCGCGCTCGCGGCCGCGCTGACCGCTCTCGTGATCTTCGCCTGGGGGCGTCGGCTGCAAATGGACCGCGCCGGTTTCTGGGCGGCGATACTTTTCACTCTCTGTCTCCAAACTTTCCTCCACGCCAAGGCCGCGGTGGCCGATATGTGGCTGGTTTTTTTCATGACCCTGGCGCACTGGGCCGGCTACGAGCTCTTGCGCGATCGCTTCGGCGGGACCTGGCGCAGTGTCGTCGTTAGGCCGAATGGTCTGCGCGCCTGGTGGTGGCTCTTTTACGTTGCCCTCGCCGCTGCTTTTTTGGCCAAGGGACCGATCGGCTGGATGCCGTTAGGCACGGTTGCCGTCATGCAGTTTCTCCGTCCGGCCGATCACTTAGCGCGCCGTTTTCTTTTCGTTAGGGGAATTTTGCTCATGCTGGTGCTGGTCGCGTTGTGGGGGGTGCCCGCGCTCCTTCGCACCCACGGAGAATTTCTCAACGTTGGTCTGGGCCGGCACGTCGTCGGGCGATCCTTCGGCACCATGCAGGGGCACGGCGGGAAATCGATCGCCGCCGCGCTCCTCTCACTGCCGTTTTATTTCATCACCGTTTTTATCAGCTTCGCGCCGTGGTCGTGGAAACTCCCCTGGCTCACGCGCCGTCTCTGGAGAAAACGCGATGCGCTCGATCTTTATCTGATCGCGGGCTGCGCCGTCATCGTGGTCATTTTCACGATCGTGAAAACGAAGTTGCCGCACTACATCCTGCCGGCGTTTCCCTTGCTCGCGCTTTTGCTCGCGCGGCATTGGCTGGAGTCGCCCGCGAGTGAGCGCACGCTGCGCCGCTGCTCGCTCGCGACCGCGACGGTCATGCTCGCGGTTTCGCTGATCGGATTTCCGCTCATCGCACCTTTCTTTCCTTCCGCCGCGCTCTTCAAAAAAGCGGAGCCGTATCTCCAGCCCGAAATGGACTTCGCCGCCTACGATTTCGACGCCCCGAGCCTCGTCTGGAATTTCCGCAGCCGGGTGCGCGGCTTTCTCACCTACAACCGCGAAAACAATCGCGACGTCACGACTTTGCAGCCCGATCAGATTCCGCCGTTCCTGGCCGGCCCCGGAGCGCATTTTGTCGTGCTGCCGACCGCGGTCGCCGATCAACTCTTCCCAACGCTGCCGCGCGGCTATCGAAAGTTCTCGACCCGCGGCCTTGATTTCGCGAAAGGGCGCTGGGTTGATCTCACTCTAATCTTGAAAAACACATGATCACTTTTTTGCATGGCCGCCTAACGAGCGCGCTCCCGACCCAGGCGATCGTCGATGTCGGCGGCGTTGGCTACGAGGTTTTCATCCCGCTCTCCAGTTACGACAAACTGCCCGCGCCCGGGGAGACCGTCCACATTCTCACCCATCTGCACGTGCGCGAAGATGCGCAGATTCTTTATGGCTTCATGACTGCGGCCGAGCGCGATCTCTTTCGCCTGCTCGTCAATCACGTCAGCGGGATCGGCCCGAAACTCGCGCTCGCCGTCCTCAGCGGAATGAGCGTGAGCTATTTCAAAACCGCGGTCGTCAATTCCGACATTGCTTCCCTTTCGAAAATCAGCGGGCTCGGGAAAAAGACCGCGGAGCGGATTGTGCTCGAGTTGAAAGACAAGCTCGGCGTGGCGGCCGCCTGGGAAGTCGCGAGCGGCGCGCAGGCGCCAACGCCCGAACAGGAGCAGGCTAACGAAGCCGTCCTCGCCCTCATCGCCCTCGGTTACAAGCAGGTCGAGGCGCACAAAGCAGTGCGGGAAATTCAGCAGAGCGGGCCGGCGGAACAGAGCGCCGAGGATCTCGTTAGGCTGACTTTGCAGCGGCTGGCCGCGGGCCGCTGAGACGCCGGATCTGGCCGGTCGCGTACGGCCTGGAGACGCCCCGAAAAAATTATTCAAAAAAAGATGACAAAAAGTCTTGTATGCCCGCGCGCGACTGACTAGACCCCGTAAAGAAACCTTACAAACTCATGAAAAAATCATTGCCTTCGAAGTTTGGATTCTTCCACCCAGTCCTCGCAATCGGTCTGGCAATTCCTCTCGTGATGGTCTCCGGCGCCAGAGCGCAGGACGCGGTCGCCAGACCGGGCGCGCCTTCCGCGGCCGCTTCGCCGCCAGCGGCCTCCACCGCTGTCGCGAGCAACTCCGCGGCCACGGCCGAGCGTATCATCGTTACCGGTTCCAACATCCCGACGGCCGAGGAAGTCGGGCCCAACCCGGTCCAGACTTTCGATCGCCAGACGCTGCTCAAAGCGGGCGAGCGCAACACGGAGCAATTCCTGCGCAACCTTCCGATCGCGAATGCGAACGGGGTGGCGGTTTCCAATAACGAGAACGGCTCCAACACCGCCGTCGGTGCGGCCACGATTGCTCTGCGCGGTTTCGATTCCAGAGCGACTCTCATCCTCGTCGATGGGCGCCGGGTCGCGCCTTACCCGGTCGGGAACAATCCCGGTTTTGTGAATGCAGTTTTCGTCGATTTGAATTCGATCCCTGAGGCCGCGATCGAGAGCATCGAAATTCTGAAAGATGGCGCCTCCACCACCTACGGCGCCGACGCGGTGGCGGGTGTAGTCAATATCAAGCTGCGTCACAACTACGATGGCGCGTCAGCCAGCATCGAATATGGGAACACGCTGGATAAGGACTCCGGCGAATACGCTGCGTCGGTCATCTTCGGCACGGGGAACGGGGATACGAACGTGACCGGGATCTTGAACTTCTATCATCGCAACTCGATCGCGAACCGGGATCGGGGTTTCTCCGCCGTCCCACCGTTCCTCAGCTCCAACACGAGCCCCTACAATCTGCAGCTCAGCAGCACTGTGGCGGCCGCCGCGGGAGGACAGAATCTGAATCCCGGCGGAACGGAATTCGCCACCGCCCCGAACTTTACCAACGGATTGGCTCCCGCCAGCAATTATCTCTACGGAAATAGTCGCGTCCGCAGTGGTCCGCTCGGTTACAACTTCAATGCCTTCTCACTCTCCTTCCCGGCGACGGAACGCTATGGCGGTTATGTCAGTGCGGAACATAAGTTTTTTGGCGATCAAATGGTGCTTTACGGGGATATGTTCTACCAGAACGTGCAAACCCATAACGAACTGGCGCCGCCTGCGACCGGCTCGTTCCAGACCACCGGACAGACCACGCTGGCGATTCCGCCGAATAGTGATTTGAATGGTGTGTCCCCGCCGAACACGCCGACCTATGCGGAGACTGGGGTGCCAGCGAACGCGTTTAATCCCTTCAATCCCTTCAACCAAATCATCTCGGGTGGTTCCCGCGCGCGGCTCGCGGAATTTGGAAATCGTTTGTTCGACAACGAAACGGACGCGTTTCTCGCCACGGTCGGCGTCAAAGGGGATAAGCTTTTTGACGGCACCTGGGGCTATGATGCCGCCTTCCGTTACAGCCAGGTCAAGAACACGACGACCGGGAAGCAAGTTTCTATCTCCCGCTTCAATCGCATCGTGAACCAGGCCGATCCGATTTTCGACCCGGCCTCCTCGGAATATATCGGAACCACCACCGCCTTTAACCCGTTCGGCGATTACCGAAATCCGATCGCAGCCAATCAGGCCTCGGTAGCTTTCGCTACGATCCATCCGACCGACGTGGACACCTCCAAGCTGGCGACCGTGGATGCCACGATTTACACGACCGCCCTCTTTAAGTTACCAGCGGGCGGCGTCGGTTTCGCTTTCGGCACGCAGTTCCGTCGCGAGTCGCTCGATGAAGCTCCGGATGCAGCCAACGTCGCCGGCGATGTCGCCGGCAATTCGCCGGTCCCGGCCGCCCGTGGCGGAAGAAAGTCTTTCGCCTTCTACGCCGAGACCGACATTCCGATCTTTAGTCCAGAGCTTGGCGTTCCGTTTTTCCATAATCTGGAATTCACCGCGGCCGGTCGGTTTGAAGACTTCCGCAACAACGATAGCAATGTGCTCGTGCCGAAGCTCGGCCTCCGCTGGCAGCCGTTGGACGAGCAGCTGACGATTCGCGCGACCTGGGGCGAAGGCTTCCGCGAGCCTTCTCTCGAAGAGTTGTATTCGCCTGGCATCTCCACCTTGCAGGTTTCGCATGACCCGAAGAATGGTGGCCTGTTCGAATCGGAGACGAACGTTCTGATTAGTAACAATCCCCAGCTGCAGCCGGAGGATTCGCGTTCGTTCAGTGGCGGCTTTGTTTACACGCCCAAATATGTGCCCGGTTTGAACCTTTCGGTTGATTTCTGGGACATCGAACGCACGGGCGTTGTTGCCGCGCCGACGGCTGACCAGGTGTTACAGCGTGAGTTCACCAATACTCTGTTGCCGGGCGAGAGCGTGGAACGCGATCAAGGTGGATTCATCACCCGTATCCTGATTCCAAATCAAAACCTGGGATCGCAGACCGCGCGCGGTTTCGACTTCGGTTTGCAATACCAAAAGGAAACACCATGGGGCACTTTCACGTCGCTCACTCAGGTAACTTACCTTTATGAGTTCTTATTTCCGCAGTTTGAATCGGGTAACCTGGCTGGCAGGACCACCGACGAAGGCGCTTCTAACGAAGGCTACTATAAATGGAAGGGCGATTCGCGCTTCGATTGGGCTTGGAAGAGCTTCGATATCCTGACTACCGTCCACTACATCGATGGATTCCGCGAACATCTTCCGGATGGTGTTACGTCCCATTATGTCCATCAGACATTCACCTTTGACGTCCAAGGTTCCTACGACTTCGGCGGCCTGATTCCAGAGGTGCAAAACCAACCGGTGCCCGGTTACGCCAAAGACGCTAAGGAAGCGATGCGCAGCAAGGACGGCAAACCGGTCGAGAATGCCCTCGAGGCCAGTAACTACGGTCTTCTGTCCTGGCAACGCTGGGCCAAGGGCACGGTCCTCACATTGGGATGCAACAACGTTTTTGGCCAGGACCCGCCCTTCGCGTCCGGTGAAGGTGGAAACGCGGTCGGCTATCCCGGCTTCACCTACGATGCCACCGGCCGCTTCGTTTACGTGCGCCTGACGAAGAAGTTCTAGCGGCTCTTGTTGTAGCCGGGGTCGCTGACCCCGGTCCCGTTTTGGGAAAATGTACCCTCAGCTGAGGTCAC
>JBDTCM010000211.1:0-4497 GCA_039923575.1 Chthoniobacterales bacterium | reverse complement strand
TTTGCGCGCGCAGGTCGCGATCGTCTTGCAGGACACTCTCCTTTTTTCCACCACGATTCGCGAGAACAGCGCCTACGGCCGGCCCGATGCGACCGACGCGGAAATTCGCGACGCCGCCCGCCGGGCGCAGGCCGACGACTTCATCAGCCGTTTGCCTAACGGATACGAAAGCGCGGTCGGCGAGCGCGGTGGCCACCTGAGCGTCGGCCAGCGGCAGCGCATCGGAATCGCGCGCGCTTTCTTGAAGAACGCGCCCATCCTGCTCCTCGACGAGCCCACTTCTGCGCTCGACCCCACGACCGAGGCCGCCATCATGGAGACGATCAAAGAACTGATGCACGGCCGCACCACCCTCATCGTCACGCACCGGCTCGCCACCATTCACAACGTCGATCAAATCGTCGTTCTCGAGCATGGCCGGATCGTCGAGAGCGGCCGCGGCGCGGAACTCATAGCGCGCGGCGGCGCCTATGCGACACTCTACGCCGCCGGTAATTATCCAACCCAATGAGCAACGTCAACAGCGAGCGCCGGATCGAAGGAGATTGGTGGGCCGACCCGATCCCGCCTAACGTTCAATTCGGCGCCGGGTTTTATTGCGAAACGGCGCAGATCTTTCGCTTCCTGCGCAACCGCGATGAAGGCGCGGTGAAGCTGGGCGATTACGTTTCCTGTTACGCCGGTTGTTCATTTTCCCTCGGTGCAAAGGGCCGCTGCACCGTAGGCGACTTCACCTTGATGAATGGCGCTCTCGTCATGGCCGAAGAGCTGATCGAGATCGGGAGCTATTGCCTCATCTCCTGGAATGTCGGGATTGCCGATTCCGATTTTCATCCGATCGATTCCGCGCAGCGGCGCATCGACGCGCACGCCCTTGCGCCCTACTACAAGGAGCGCCCGCCGCGGCCGCCCATTCGCACCGCGCCCGTGCGCATCGCCGACAATGTCTGGATCGGGATGAACGCGGTCATCCTCAAAGGCGTGACGATTGGTGAGAACTCCGTTGTTGCGGCGGGCTCGGTCGTGTCGAAAAGCGTGGCGCCCAACACGGTCGTCGCAGGCAACCCTGCGATTGTGGTGAAGAATCTTTGACCGCGGATTACACGGATGGGCACGGATGAAGAGATCGCGTTGGTCCGTCTTCCCCCATCCGTGTTATCCGTGAAATCCGTGGTCAAAATCTTTTCATGAAACGCAAACGCATCGTCGTAATGGGCTTCATGGGCGGGATGCCGATCGCTGGCGTCATCTGGCAGCACATCCACTACATCGTCGGCCTGCAACGACTCGGGCACGACGTCTACTACATCGAAGATTCCGCCCGCATTCCTTACAACGCGCAGACTTTCGACACCAGCAACGACTTCACCTACGCCGCCCAGATTCTCGCCCAACTGGCGAACGAATTCGGTTTTGAAAATCGCTGGGCCTTCTGCGCGCGCTATCTCCCCGAGAAGCCGACCGCGGGCCTGCGCTTCACCAAGATCCAGCAGCTTTATCTCGAAGCCGACGCCATCCTCAACATCTGCGGCACGCAAGAGTTCAACGAAGATTTGCGAAAGAGCGATTCCATTCTCTACATCGAGAGCGATCCGGGCGTGGAACAGATCAAGGTCGACAAGAAGGCCCGCTCCACGATCGAGTATCTCGGCCAGCACCGCGCCCTCTTCACCTTCGGCGAGAACGTCGGGACCGATCGGTTTCCCGTGCCCTTGCATGGGTTGAAGTGGCTGCCCACCCGACAGCCGGTGGTAAGCGATCTTTGGAAAACGGTGCGCGCACCCGCTGCCACCGCCGTTTTCACCTCGATCGCGAACTGGTCCACCAGCGGCCTGAAAGACATCGAGTGGCGCGGCGAGAAATATCTCTGGAGCAAGTCGAGAGAATTTCTCCGCTTCGTTGCCGCGCCGAAAAAATCCGACGAACCATTCGAGCTCGCGACCGACATCAAGGACGAGAAAACGCGCGAGAAATTCCTCAGCAATGGCTGGCGCTTCCGCGGGCCGCACGAGATGAGCGTGAACTACTGGCAGTACCGCGATTATATCCGGCGCTCCAAGGGCGAGTTCACGGTCGCGAAAGATCAATACGTCCGCTTGCACACCGGCTGGTTCAGCGACCGCAGCGCCTGCTACCTCGCGGCGGGCCGGCCGGTCATCACCCAGCAGACCGGGTTCACCGATCATTATGGGAACCACGGCGGGCTTTTCGCCTTCAAATCGTTAGGCGAAATCGCCGCGGCGGTGCGCGAGATCAACGCCGACTACAAAAAGCACAGCCGCGCCGCCCGCGCCGTCGCCCGCGAAGTCTTCGAAGCGGAGAAGGTGGTCGGCCAGATTCTCGAGCGCGCCGGAGTGTAGACGCTTCGCTCTCTCCGAGCCCGCTTCCTGCCCCGCTTCCTGCCCGTAGTGCATACAGGCCGGAAGGTAAGGCATCCAGGCCGGAGGGTATGCTCTTCTGAGCCGGAGGCTGCGAAGCGCGGGAGAGAGCGCCGCCTCCTGTGGGGTTTTACGCGCAGACTCGCGTCTCCCGGAGGGAGACGCCTACAGCGGCATTCGCGTTCCTGGCAGCGGCGCTTGAGTTCATGTGAGCCGCAATCATGTTCCTGCCAGCGGCCTGTGTTAGCCTGCAATCGGCTATTATTTTATCGCGAGCTGCGTTTGTCTTCCGCCGTAAGGGTAAGATCATTTCCGTCGCCGTGTCGGCCATTCGCCGGGCTTCTCGTGCGCCGCGGATCTTCGCGATGAACGTTTTTCCATTTCGGCCATCTAACGTTTCGAATTCCCGTTTTACAGCCGCGCGCTTCTATCTGATCTTCCCGCTCTTTTCCTGATGCAACGATTTCTCATCTGCGCGCTTGCGCTCTTCATCGTGGCCGACGCGCAGGCGCAGCCCAACGGCCAAATCCAAAGCAGCCTCGTCCGCATCACTTCCACGGAAGTGTCGCCTGATTATCGCGCGCCGTGGAATTCCGGCTCGATCGGGCGCGGCGTCGGCGCTGGGTTCGTGATCGACGGCCAGCGTATCCTGACCAATGCCCACGTCGTGAGCAACAGCCGCTACCTCACGGTCGAGCGCGAAGGCGACCCAAACAAGTATCCTGCGACGGTTCAGTTCGTCGCGCACGACTGCGACCTTGCACTCCTGCAAGTGGCCGCGCCGAATTTTTGGAAGAACATGAAGCCGTTGAGCTTTGGCGGAATCCCCGCCCTCGAATCGACCGTCTCCGCTTACGGTTACCCGATCGGCGGCGAGCGCATGTCGGTCACGACCGGCATCGTCTCGCGGATCGACTTCAATCTCTACACGCATTCGGCGGTCGATTCGCACCTCGCCGTCCAGATCAGCGCGCAGATTAATCCGGGGAACAGTGGCGGCCCGGTCCTGCAAAACGGCAAGGTCGTCGGCGTCGCCTTCCAGGGCTACACCGGCGACGTCGCGCAAGGCGTCGCTTACATGATTCCGACCCCGGTGATTCGCCGCTTCCTGAAGGATATCGAAGACGGGCATTACGATCGCTACGTCGATCTCGGCATCACTTATTCGAAGCTGCAAAATCCGGCCCAGCGTCATTTTCTCGGGTTGAAAGATGACGACCGCGGCGTCCTCGTCGGCACTGTGATCGAGGCCGGGCCCTGCGGGAAGTTATTGCAAAGCGGGGACGTCCTCCTGTCGATCGACGGCTATCCGATCGCGAGCGACGCCTTCGTCGAATACGAAGGCGAGCGGGTGCAGATGCCCGAAGTCGTGGAGCGGAAATTCAAGGGCGACACGGCCAAGCTCGATCTTCTGCGCAACAAACAGCCGATGAGCGTGGAGATCACGTTAGGCTCGGTCTGGCCCTACTTCATGCAGGGCCACAGCTACGATATTCGCCCGCGTTATGTGCTCTACGGCGGCTTGCTCTTTCAACCGATGTCGCTCGACTTGCTCGAGGCCTACCGCATCAGCGATCTGCGCGTCCGGCACTTTTTCGATTTCTTCGTGACTGAACAAATTTATCGCGAACACCCCGAGGTCATCATCCTGACAAACATCCTGCCCGATCCGATCAACACCTATCTGATGCCCTTCCGGTCGAGCATCGTGGACGAGATCAACGGCCAGAAAATCAAAACACTCCAGGACCTGGCGCGGACCTTCGAACAACCAGCCGATCGCTTTGTCATCAGGATGATCGGGGATGGGCCGCCGCTCGTCCTCGATCCAAAACAGGTGGAGGAGGCCCGCGAACGCATTAAGAGCCGTTACAACGTTTTCGTGGAACAAAATCTCGACGAGCAACCGCCCGTCAAGCCGGCCGTCGCCACCGGCGCCAGCAACTGACCATGCGCACGACTCTCTTTCTTCTCGTCACCCTGCTCGTGACTTCACCGCTCGTGGAGGCGAAGAAGCCGGCGGCGATGCAAAAATTGCCGCCCGGCATTCAGGACGTGATCCAGGCCAAGGAAGTCTCGCTCGTTAGGGTAAACGTCACCGGCCAGCCGTTCGATTACT
>JBDTCM010000210.1:0-4152 GCA_039923575.1 Chthoniobacterales bacterium | reverse complement strand
AAAAACATTTTCGACGCTGTTATCGCCCGCTTTCACGCTCCGCAGCAGGCTCATCGTCGGCACCGCGATCATCAGATTGCTGTTGGGCGTGACAGCGATCGCGTGATTGATTTTGTCCGCGTACTCGGTCCGGATTTTTCGGCGGTCACGATAGTTCCACCAATCGTCCATCCGCGTCCAGGGTCGCTGCGAGACGTAGAGCACGTCATCTCCGATCACCGACATGCTTTTATCAAAGCCGGTCGAGATACCATTGATCGCCGTGCCCATGAGAGTGACGGCGACAATGCCGATGATCACGCCGAGCGCGGTCAGCATGGAGCGGGTCTTGTTCGCCGCCATCTGCGCCGCCGCGATCTTCCAGCTCTCGCTCAGCTCGTAAAGGAAGCGTTTCATGCAGGATCGCTCCGTTGTAGACGCTTCGCTCTGCGAAGCGCGGGGGCCAGCGTTGCTCGTGCAGCGACGTCGAGACTCGCGCCTCCCTGAGGGAGGCGTCTACAAATCTTGCAATGGAACCGCTTCATTTTTCCGAACCCCAACGGGTTCCAGTGTCGCCACCGCCGCCATCTCATCGCTCTCCACCACGCCATCCCGCAGGTGCACGCTGCGCCGCGCATGGCGCGCGATGTCGGCTTCGTGGGTCACGAGAATCACGGTGTTGCCCTGCTGATAAAGATTTTCGAACAACGCCATGATCTCCTCGCCGGTCTTGGAATCGAGGTTTCCGGTCGGTTCGTCGGCCAGGATGATCGACGGATGATTGACGAGTGCGCGCGCGATCGCGACGCGCTGCCGCTGACCGCCCGAGAGTTCGTTAGGCTTGTGCAACAGGCGATCGCCCAGCCCGACATCAATCATCGCCTGGGTGGCGCGCTCCTCCCGTTCCTCGGGATCGATCCCGGCGTAAATCAGCGGCAGCTCGACGTTGCGCAGGCTGGTGGAGCGGGGGAGGAGGTTGAACGTTTGAAAAACGAAACCGATCTCGCGATTGCGGATCGCGGCCAGCTCGTCGCCATCCATCTCGGAGACATTCCTGCCGTTGAACTCGTAACGGCCGGAGCTCGGCGTATCGAGGCACCCGAGCATGTTCATGAGCGTCGATTTGCCGCTGCCGCTCGGTCCCATGACGGCGAGATATTCGTTGCGCCGGATCTGCAGCGTCACCCCGCGCAACGCATGGATGATCTCTTCGCCCATCACGTATTCCTTCGTGATGTTCTCAATGTCGATGACAAGGGGGCCGGGCGGGCGAGTGAAAGGTGGATTCATGCTGCGCGACGTGAATCGAGATTCGAGATGCGTGAATCGGTACGACCTCGAAGCGCTGCGCCTAACGATTCACGATTCACGATTCTCGAGTCCCCGGTTCCCCCCGTCACTTCTTCTCCGCCTTCTCCATCTCCACCTTCGCCCCGTCCTTCAGCTTGCGACTGATCGCGCTGTAGCTGCCGGAAATCACCTCGTCGCCCGCTTGCACCCCGCTCTTGATCTCGATGTCGGCGTCGTCCGCGATCCCGGTCGTGACTTCCACCATTTTCGCTTTGCTCCCGTCTTTCAGGAACACCACCTTGCGCAGCTTCTCGCGCTCTTCCTTTTGGGCCAGCTTGGCGAGGCGTTCGTTTTCGACCTCGGCGTTGTTGTCGGCATTGTCCTTCGCTGCGGATTCGGTCTTTTTCTTCTCGATCTCCTCCGGGCTCAGGGTGCTGTCGCCGGTGCGAATGGTGACGCTCTGGATCGGCACCGAGACGACATCTTTCACCATGTCGGTTTGGATTTCGGCGGTGCAGCTCAGGCCCGGGCGCAACACCATGTCGTGCCCTTCGAGTTGAATCTTGACCTCAAAATTAGTCACCTCTTCCTGCGTGCCGGTGTCGGGTGTTTTGCCGGTGTTGGCGATCTGTTCCACCGTCCCGCGAAATTTCCGGTCGCCGTAGGCATCGATCGAGACCTTGGCGGAGTCGCCGATTTTGACATGCACGACGTCGTTCTCGTTCACGTCCACGACCGCCTGCATTTGGTTGAGGTCGGCCACCCGCATCACTTCGGTGCCGGCGAATTGATTCGTCGCCACCACCCGCTCGCCCAGCTTGCTGTTCAGCACCGTGACCACCCCGTCGAGCGGCGAGTAAATCGTCGTCTTCGAAAGTTGATCCCGCGCCTGGCTCGAGCTGGCCTGCGCGCCCTCGATGCTGTGCAGGCCGGACTCATACAGTGCCTTGGCGGCGTCGTGACTCGTCTTCGCCGCCAGCATCTCGGTTTGTGAGATCAGCTTCTTGTGAAAAAGATCTTCCGCCTGCGTGAGGTCCTGCTCGGCTTTTTCCATCGCCGCTTTCTGCTGTTCGCTGATCGATTGCGCGGTGCTGATCGCCGCCTGTTGCTGCTCGAAGAGCGCCTTGTAAGAATCGGGTCGGATCTTCAGGAGCAGGTCGCCCTTTTTCACCTTCATGCCGTCCTCGACCGGCAACTCAATGATCTCGCCCGCTACTTCCGGCGAAATCTTCACCTCGGTCTCGGGCTGCACTTTGCCCGTGGCCGAAACGGTCTCGATGATGGTCCGGCGGGCCGCTTTCTCCGTCGTCACTTCGATCGGCTTTTCGCGTTTGCCAGAAATCACCGAACCGATAATGAGGAGTAGAATGAACCCGCCGATCCCGAGCCAGATGTAGAGTTTGCGGCGGGATTTGCGCTTGCGGCGAACGGGCGTGATGACGGGTGTGGTGGCGGTGGTGGTGGCAGCTTGATGCATCGGCGGCGAATTCTGCTCAGAATCAGTCGGTCTTTCGACCTTTGCAAACATCTCGCGTTCAGATTTGTCCCGAGCGAACTTTTGGGCAAGTCTCCGCTGGGCGGTAAATCGGAAATCAGGCTTCCAGCCTGACTCGGCCGATAGGCATCCTGCCTGTCGGCACATTCGTTATTACTCACGCCACGACCCGACAGCCTGGAAGGCCGTCGGCCGAGTCAGGCTGGAAGTCTAACTTCCGCCGCGCGTGCGAATCTGCGCGATCGCCCAAAGCGCGTGTTCGGCGATGAGCGGTTCGCGGTCGCGCGCCGCTTCAGCAAGCGCCGGCAAATCGTCGCGTGTCCCGACATTGCCGAGCGCGACACAGACATTGCGCAAAAACCCGCGGCGCTTGATCCGCTTGATCGGCGACCCGCGAAACATTTCCCGGAATTGCGCGTCATCGAGCGCGAGGAAATCGCGTAACCGCATCTGCGCGACCGCCGGGCGCGCCGCAAACGCGCTCTCCCGCGAGACCTGCGCGAAACGATTCCACGGGCAGGCATCGAGACAATCGTCACACCCATAAATGCGATCGCCGATCAGCGGCCGGAACTCGAGCGGGATGCTGCCCTTCAACTCAATCGTCAGGTAAGAAATGCAGCGCCGCGCATCGACCTGATGCGGCGCCGTGATTGCACCGGTCGGGCAGGCGTCGATGCAACGGGTGCACGACCCGCAATGCGCCACCTGCGGCGGATCAGCCGGCAACTCGAGCGTCGTAAAAATCTCCGCGAGAAAAAACCATGTGCCTAACGAGCGGTTGAGCAACATCGTACTCTTGCCATGCCAGCCGATCCCCGCCTCCGCGGCGAAGTCGCGCTCCAGCACCGGCCCGGTATCGACGTAAGAGCGCTGCCGTCCGCCGGCGTTTTCGAGAAATTGATTCAGCTCTCTCAGCTTCTTCTCCATCACGTCATGATAATCATCGCCCCACGCATAGCGCGCGATGCGCCCCCCGTCCTCGATTCCGCCTTCCGCATTCCGCATTCCGCATTGCTCCCCGCCTTGCCAATAATTCATCGCCAGCGCAACCACCGAGCGCGCGCCCGGCAACACCTTCTGCGGATCGCACCGTTTCTCCGCCCCGCGCTCGATCCAATCCATCTCCGCGGCCGAGCCGGCCTCGAGCCAGTCGCGAAATTCCTGCGCGTGCCGCGGCGCCGCCGCTTGCGCGATGCGGCAATCATCGAAACCGATCGCCGCCGCGCGCCTGACCAACTCGGTTTTTATTTCAGTTGGAGAGCGCAAGAGAATCCTGGATCGATTGAGCGATCTGGTCGTGGGTGAGCGAGGAAGTATCGATCGTGAGATCCGCCGCCTTCTCGTAAAGCGGCTGGCGTTCCCGTAGCAGAGTCTTGACCGTGGCC